>JBCDCZ010000006.1:0-44948 GCA_039180865.1 Pseudomonadota bacterium
AATTCGTCTCGCCCGTGGCGGCTCGAAGAAACGCCCCTTCTACCGGATCGTGGTCGCAGACGTCCGCGCACCGCGTGACGGTCGTTTCATCGAAAAGATCGGCACTTACAATCCACTCCTTCCAAAGGATTCTGAAAACCGTGTCGTACTCGACACCGAACGCGCGCAGCACTGGATCTCTCAAGGTGCGAAACCGACCGACCGCGTTCTGCGCTTTCTCGACGCCGCCGGTTTGATGTCCCGCGAAGCACGCAACAATCCGAAAAAAGCGTTGCCGGGCAAGAAAGCACAGGAGCGCCTTGAAGAGCAGCGCGCCAAGGAAGAGGAAGCTGCAGCCGCTGCAGCGGACGACTCAGGTGAAGCTGCCGAGGCTGAAGCTGCTGCCGCTGAATAGGCTTTTTGAAGGGGCAAAAACCCAATGAGCGGCGATCGGCTGATCTGCCTTGGTCAGATTGGCGCCGCCCATGGTGTCAAAGGCCATGTGCGGGTCAAACCTTTTACTGAGACGCCCGAAGGACTGGCGGATTATGGCCCGCTTCGCAACGAAAGTGGCGAAGCGGGCCTCAAGGTCAGCACCCTGCGGGTTATCAAAGGCGGCATGCTTGTCATCAAGTTCAAGGGCGTCAATGACCGGGACGCCGCTGAGGCGCTAAACGGCACCAAGCTTTTTGTCGAACGTGCCCGTTTGCCGGGCCTCGACGACGAAGACGACTACTATGTTGAAGATCTCTTGGGCTTAGAAGCCGTAGACTTGAGCGGCACTCCGCTTGGGACAGTGCGAGCTGTTCACGATTTCGGCGCCGGAGACATTCTGGATATCAAACCGGAATTCGGACCGTCCCTACTCGTCCCCTTCACGAAGAAAGCCGTTCCAATCGTTGATTTTGATGGCCACCGTCTCGAAGTCGACCGCGTCGAGGCAGGTCTTTTCGGTGAGACTGAAGATGAAGACTCGGGCCACCGCGAGAGTGACGAGGACGCATGAGTGGGCCGCCATTTCATATTACAACCCTGACGCTCTACCCGGATATGTTTCCAGGCCCGCTGGCCCAGGCCCTCTCGGGTAAGGCATTGGAAGACGGTCGATGGTCTCTGGACGCTGTTAACATCCGGGACTTCGCGGAAGACCGTCACCGCTCAGTCGACGATACCCCGGCGGGAGGCGGCGCAGGAATGGTCCTTCGCGCGGACATCCTTGCTAAGGCAGTTGACTCACTACCACATGACGACCGCCCGCGATTGCTGATGAGCCCGCGCGGAATGCCGCTCACCCAGGATCGGGTTCGCAGTCTTGCGGATGGGCCGGGAGCCATCATTGTTTGCGGACGCTTTGAAGGTGTCGATCAAAGGGTCATCGAAGCGCGCGACCTGGAGGAAATCTCAGTCGGTGATTACATTCTTTCTGGTGGTGAAATCGCGGCATTTTCTGTGATCGATGCCTGTGTGCGGCTTCTTCCCGGCGTCATGGGTAAGAAAGAATCCGCTGATGATGAGAGTTTTGAGAACGGTTTGCTCGAATATCCTCACTACACAAGGCCGGTTCAGTGGGAGGGTCGAACCATTCCAGACGTTCTGACGTCAGGCCACCACGCGCGGATTTCCGATTGGCGTCTTGAACAGGCGGAAAGCCTGACAGAGAAGCGCAGACCCGATCTGTGGGCACGCTATCTTGAGCAGAAAAAGAACGATTAGCAAAATCGCAACGAGGATTACCTACTCGTCGTCGTTGTTATCTTCCTCCTCGCGGTCTTCCTCGGTGGGCGCGACAACCGGAACCTCAATGCCAAACAGGGTCAAAGAGCCTTCACTCACGAAGACGGCACCTCCGGTTAACCGTGTGGGTGCCCTCTTGTCAGTTTTGGTCGCCTCTTCGCGTTTCGAGCCGGCAAGCCCATCCATCGGCTGAACCACAAGACCGATCAGCAACCCCGCCATAATCAAAGCCTTGTAAGCGCTCAAAATGGAAATCTCCCGTTTTTCGCGTGACGCAAAGATACGATTCGAGACTACCAGCATTTCCGGGTATAAACAAAAAAGCGACCCCGCAGGGTCGCTCATTTTGTAAGCTCCGGAATGCTCCGAAGTCCGATGATCACCGTCCTAGCGTGGGCCAAGCGGAGCTGATTTCACCGTTTCTGCTACTGGCGCGTCATTCTGCCGGGTTACGGACGAAAGGGCATCGAACCCGTTGAAGGTTGATACGATTGCTGAAAGAGGCGAAGCCACCGGCGTTGCACGTTCAGTCTTTACGGCGACAGGCTCGTAAGTTGAGACATCAACACCAAGATTGCTTTCTGCAAGCGCCACTGTACCAACAAAGCCAAGCGCCAGAAGGGCGAGAGCGACCTGATACATGATTTGTTCCTTTCTCTTCGAATAGTGACGGCAACGGAAACACCCTGCCGCCTTGACGAAGAGATAATCTTGACCACTCAGTAAAATAATAGCTGAAAACGACAACGCACTGTTCACAGTATGGTTGACGAAGATGGCCTTGTGTATGATCTTCGCGCTACCTAACGCTTTTGGAGGCGATAAAATGTCCGACCCGGTCGATCGTAATGAGGCCGAAGCGCAAAAGGCACGCCGCGATCTGGAGCGCATTGCTGAACAGTCAGACACGATCGGAAGTTCCGCGCTCGCCCGCATGGCGAAATCGACCGGCGACCGTTTTTCCGCCAAAGACGTGGACCAAGACGATAAAATCGAGGTTTGGGGCGCTCGGATCGGCCGCGGGCTTGGCTTGCTCTTTGCCATTGGCCTCGCGATCCATCTGATTTTCACCTACGTTTTGAACTAACCCCCGAGCGGAAGAATCTCGAGCTTTATCCGCGTCGGCTTTTTGTTGAATTTACATGGGCTTTGGCGCTAAACCCTCTCCAGATAGCTCTGGAGGACAGGATTATGCAGAAATTCGATAAGCTGACGGGTGTCGCCGCACCCCTTCCGATCGTCAATGTCGACACTGACATGATCATTCCCAAGCAATATCTGAAGACGATCAAACGCACGGGCCTTGGCGAAGGCCTTTTTTCCGAGATGCGCTATCGGGAAGATGGCAACCTCAATCCGGATTTCGTTCTGAACAAGGACGCCTATAAGGGCGCGTCAATTATCGTTGCTGGAGACAATTTCGGTTGCGGTTCATCCCGTGAGCACGCGCCCTGGGCGCTCCTCGATTTCGGCGTTCGCTGCATCATTTCAACGAGCTTCGCCGATATCTTTTATAACAATTGCTTCAAGAACGGTATCTTGCCAATCGTGGTCT
This sequence comes from Pseudomonadota bacterium, assembly GCA_039180865.1. Taxonomy (GTDB): domain Bacteria; phylum Pseudomonadota; class Alphaproteobacteria; order Rhizobiales; family JACESI01; genus JBCDCU01. The sequence goes on from JBCDCZ010000006.1 coordinate 3,269, forward strand.
CGGAAGAAGAACTCGCCAAGCTCATGGATGACGCCGAGCGCGGCGCCAACGCCACGCTTTCCGTCGACCTTGAATCGCAGACAATCAAGGGGCCGGACGGTGGCACAATTACGTTTGAAATCGATCCCTTCAAGAAACACTGCCTTTTGAATGGCCTCGACGACATCGGGCTTACGATGGAAAAGGCGTCTCATATCGAGGGTTTCGAAACCAAATTGTCGTCCGAACGCCCCTGGGTATAGCCGCTGATCGCATCAAATCAGATGCGTTACGGTTCAACGAATGCCCGCTCCCGGCGGCGCACAACCGCTTCGCCATCGCGAATGATTTCTATCAAAACCTCGTAAGCACCGGGCTTTGGCGGTCGCGCCTTTCCGGCAAAGGCAAAATACGCTGCCTGGTGGCGCGGTCGCGGTTCGCTCATATGTTCAGCGAAAATCCCGTCTGGGCCCGTCACAAGCACGCGCATGCGATCCCCCGCCTTCATGTTGATGGCCCAACCATAGCCGATCATTCTTGATGAGCGACCGGTAGGGGCACCCGGTAATCTGTCATAAACAAGATCACCGAGTTCAAACCGGTCTTCAGCAAGACCCGCCTGGATTATGGCTTCACGCGATCGGATCATCTCATAACTAAATGATCCAAAGGGAACGGCTCCGTCTTCGACGGCGACCGGCGCATTGCAATGCTCGGGAGCAGCTTCAAGACCAGTCATCGGATCAATCACATTGCCATTGCGGCGGACGGTCAAATGGAGATGCGGAAACTGAGTATGACCTGACGCGCCGATCAATCCGATCGGCTCACCACGCTGGACCGTCTCGCCTTCCTTAACCCGGACTGATCCGCGGAACATGTGACAATATTGGCTCGTATACCCCCCTTCATGGCGGATCACGACACCGTTGCCGCATTCACGACCGGCGACAGCGGCTAGAGATTGGGCATCGAAAACGAGCCGGTCCGCAACACCATCGCGGGTTGCAACAACAGTTCCCTCGGCAATTGCGAGGACCGCAAAACCGCGATTCATATCGGTGAGGTTCGGGACCCGTATGTCGATCCCTTTGTGCCCATCATAGCTTGCGCCACCACAAAAGGTATCGAGCACTTGTTGGCTCGGGTCGAGATCGATCAAATTCTGCAGGTAACAGGTTTCATTCAGGTTGCAAGAAACCGGAAAAGCAAAGGGAATGGGCCTATAGGGCGTCGAAGGAAGCGCCGCGTTGTCCGGGCTGCCTCCATCCTGTTGGGCGACGCCCGGGAGAGGTGCAAAGGCTAACAGCGGCACCGTCAACGACAACACAGCCGCGCTCCGCAAAAAAATTGGCACTGACATCGTGCGGCTTCGACGAGACAATGTGACCATGATTTTCTCAGATTCCTCTGGTTCGACACCCGGCATGAGGTTGCTTCGATGAGCGTCCGTGACTATTGATCACCCCGACCTGAAAAAGAAGCGTGAATGCGCCTTTAGCATGGCGCCACTTCTATAGATCATTTCGAAAGGATAGCATCGATGGCAACCCATAAAATCTTACTTCTACCGGGTGATGGCATCGGACCTGAAGTCTGTCACGAAGTCACCACGATCATCGACTGGATGAATGAGAGTAAAGCGCTCGGTGACACGACATTCGAAGTCGAGACCGATCTCGTGGGCGGTGCCTGCTATGACGAGCACGGCGTCTCCATTACCGAAGATACGATGAAAACCGCCCATGAGGCTGATGCGATCTTATTCGGCGCAGTGGGCGGGCCGAAATGGGATGACGTGCCTTATGATCACCGGCCTGAAGCCGGGCTCCTTAGGCTTAGAAAAGACCTTACGCTCTTTGCCAATCTACGCCCCGCGATCTGTTACCCGGCTTTGGCTGATTCCTCATCGCTCAAGCGCGAAGTGGTCGAGGGGCTCGACATCCTTATCCTGCGCGAGCTCACGGGCGGCACCTATTTCGGCGAGCCAAAGGAAATCATCGATCTCGGTAATGGTCAAAAGCGCGGCGTCGACACGCAGGTCTACGATACTTACGAGATCGAGCGCATCGCCAAAGCCGCGTTCGACCTCGCCCGCAAACGCGACAACAAAGTCTGCTCGATGGAAAAACGCAATGTGATGAAGTCGGGCGTTTTGTGGAATGAGGTCGTCACCGAAACCCACAAGAACGGATACGAAGATGTGGAACTGACGCACATGCTGGCCGATGCAGGCGGTATGCAGCTTGTACGCTGGCCGAAACAGTTCGATGTGATTGTGACCGACAATCTTTTCGGAGACATGCTCTCGGATGTGGCGGCGATGCTGACAGGTTCACTTGGCATGCTTCCGTCTGCCTCGCTTGGCGAAGAGAACGCGGCAGGTACGCGCCATGCCATGTACGAGCCAGTGCACGGCTCCGCACCGGACATTGCCGGTGAGGGTAGCGCCAATCCGATCGCCATGATCGCGTCTTTTGCGATGGCGTTGCGTTATTCGTTCGGACTGACGGAGGCGGCAGACTGTGTAGAACGATCGATTGCATCCGTTCTCGATCAAGGCCTGCGCACTGGCGACATCATGTCCCAAGGGATGACCAAGGTCGGCTCAAACGGCATGGGCACCGCAATTCTTGCAGAGATACAAATGGACTACGAAAAATAGGCGTTGGCGCGGTTCACAACTGCGCTTGAATTTCATCGTGATCCCGCCACATCGCAGGCATGACGCAATCGAAAGAAAGCCTGCTTGTGGCCCGCGCAATATGCCTGATCGCACTACTCCTGGTGTTTGCTGTGACGTTTGACCGGGACGCTGAGGCCCGCACCCTGCGGGCCTATGACTGGCAAAACCGCATTCTTCTCGTCTTCAGCCCCTCTATGAAAGGCGAGACGATGAAGACCCAGCTTCGATGGATTGATCAAAACCGCGATGATCTGATTGAGCGCGATTTTGCGGTCTTCGCGATCCTGCCGGATCAGGTCAAAACACTGATCGTTTCGCGTGGAGCCGATCCTCTGGCGACCTCCAAAGCGACCGCTGCAGCAATCCGCAAGCGCTATAAGGTCAAGGATGACGATTTTCAGGTGCTCTTGATTGGTAAGGATACCGGAGTAAAACGCCGCTCCAATGAACCCTACCGCAACAATGCAGCACTCGATCAGGTGGACCGCATGCCCATGCGCCAGCAGGAAATCATTGAACGCGGTGGCAGCTAGCGTGACACCCTAGCCGTCGATCCCGGCTAACCATCCAGCAAGCGCCTCACCGATCTGATCCGGGCTGTCTTCCTGAATAAAATGGCTTCCGGCGACCTGAACCTCGGTCTGGTTTTTGAAGGTGCGAACAAAATCCCGAAGTTTACCGCCCAGGATCGCTCCGGGGGACGCATCGACAAAGAGCTTCGGAAATTCGGTGGTGGGAAGCCAAGCCGCATAGTCCGAAACGATTTGGACCACGTCTTCAGGTTCCCCGGCAATCGGGATTTGTCGCGGCCACGACAATGTCGGCCGGCGGTCTTCACCAGGCGTCTTGAAGGGCCTGCGATAAACGTCCATTTCCTCATCGGTGAGCTTGCGGAGGATTGACCCTGGCAGAACGGCTTCAATGAAAACGTTCTTTTCAAGCACCATCTCTTCGCCAGCTTCGGAGCGAAACCCCTGGAACACACCGCGTGCGGCTTCCGGCCAGGCATCCCAATCCGGGACCGGCGCAATGATCGCCTCCATGAAGCAGATACCCTTAACGCGATCCGCGTTTCGGCGCGCCCAATCAAAGCCGAGCGCTGACCCCCAATCGTGGATGACGAGAACAACCGGTCCATCCGGTACCACCGCATCAATAAAGCCATTCAGATATTCGCGATGCTCCACAAAGCGATAACTCTCAGGCCCCGGGTCATCGAGTTTTTGAGAATCCCCCATTCCGATGAGGTCCGGTGCGATCGCCCGATAATCATCGCTCACATAGGGCATAATGTTGCGCCATAGATAAGATGAGGTGGGATTGCCGTGCAGAAAGAGCACCGTTGGGCCGGAACCAAGGTCCACATAGGCCATTGTTTTACCGTTTACGGTGACAAAGGACTTCTCGTGTTCTTGAGCCGATAATGGCATGGCGTCTGCTCCTCTCCTCAATTTCCCGTCTTCAAGTATTCGGCATCATGCCAAGGTTCAACGACAATGCAATTGACTTCCAAATCCTCTGGGGTCATAGAAACGTCCCAACAGAGCCTTCGGGCTCTCAGCAGCTTTGAGCGGATCAACAATGATCGGGTTTGCCGAAAAAACAGGGACTACGACACGCGCGCCGAAACCGGCTGCGGGTGAACGGACCGTGTTTTTCATTGTCACGAAACCGACCCTCAAAACGACCAAGACCACCTGACACCCGCATTTCTTTCCGTGCTCTCCCTGGAAGAAATGCCGGGAGAAGCGCAAATGACGCCTTAGGCTCAACGCGCGGTCGGGAGAGGCGAAGAAAGGAAGAAGACATGGGTTTTAAAGTGGCAATCGCAGGTGCGACGGGAAATGTCGGCCGCGAAATGCTCGATATCCTTCACGAGCGCGGTTTTCCGGCTGATGAAGTTGTGGCGCTTGCCTCGCGCAGGAGCCAGGGAACGGAAGTTTCTTTTGGCGACACAACACTGAAGGTTAAGGCACTTGAGCACCATGATTTTTCCGACACGGATATCTGCCTCATGTCGGCTGGCGGATCTGTCTCCAAGGAATGGGCGCCCAAGATCGGCGCGCAGGGCTGTGTTGTTATCGATAACTCGTCTGCCTGGCGGTATGACCCGGATGTGCCGCTGATCGTTCCGGAAGTGAATGCTGATGCTGCCGCCGGTTTTTCAAAGAAGAACATTATCGCCAATCCGAACTGTTCAACGGCGCAATTGGTCGTGGCTCTGAAGCCGCTCCATGAGCGTGCGAAAATCAAACGCGTTGTGGTCGCAACCTATCAATCGGTTTCCGGTGCCGGAAAGGAAGGGTCCGACGAGCTCTTCACACAAACGCGGGCAGTGTTTGTGTCTGACCCGATCGAGACAAACAAATTTACAAAGCGGATTGCCTTTAATGTGATCCCACATATCGACGTCTTCCTCGACGACGGCTTCACCAAAGAAGAGTGGAAAATGGTCGCCGAGACGAAAAAGATGCTCGATCCCAAAATTAAGCTGACCGCGACCTGTGTCCGGGTTCCGGTTTTTGTCGGTCACTCCGAGGCCGTGAATATCGAGTTCGAAGACGAGCTTACGGCTGACGAAGCGCGGGATATCCTCCGTGAGGCGCCCGGCTGTCTCGTGATCGACAAACGCGAAGACGCTGGCTATGCGACACCTTTCGAATGTGCCGGTGAGGACGCGACCTACATTTCGCGGATCCGTGAAGATCCAACCGTCGATAATGGTCTTGCCATGTGGGTGGTCTCAGACAATCTGCGCAAAGGTGCGGCTTTAAACACAGTCCAGATCGCCGAGGTTCTCGTGAACCGGCATCTGATCGAGCCGAAAAAACAGGCTGCGTAAGCACGGGTCTGCGCCTGCACCAAATGGACAAAATCCTGATGAAGAACCGGCTCGGTGAGCCGGTTTTTTCTTGTCATCATACGCGCGCTACAGGGTTTGGAGGATACCCCATAATCACTGGCGCGGTCTATATTCGGTAAGTCAGTGAGCCCTAGAATTCAGAGCAGCTATCGCCTTTGGCCGTCTGCGTTACCGCGGTGATTTTATCGTCCTTGAGCACAATCTTTTCTTCCGCCAATAACTCACTGTCTGTAAAGCGGTAGCAGACCATAGCTGTTACGCCACCATCGGTCGTGTCTGTCACTTTGTGGTCGATGCGACCGCCTGATATGGCACCGACCCACTCAGCCATGGAGGCGATAAACTCGTCCCGGTTCTGGGTTATTCCTAGGTCCGCGACTTCGTAGCGGAAAGGCTGCTTTTCGTCGGTATGGATGAGTGCGGAAAGGGACGGAACATCGGCAATTTCCAGAGCGTCGTACCAGCGCATTATCGGAGACATTCCATCCTCGGCAACGGCCGGAGCCATCGCCAATGTCAGGCATAGAGCTGACGTAAATCGTTTCATTGGATCCCCCTGTTGCTTTCGGCCACCAACGAACCCAATCCCGGCTCGTGAGGCCAACTCACGCATTTTCGCTGCGGTCAAGTACAGAACCTGACCGGCCAAATCATCTCACCATGCCCCATTGGAGAGACACTAACACGGTTTTAGCCACCATTCGATACAGCTAGATGTAATAATGTTTTCAAATGGATAGCTAGAGCTTCTTCTTATATGTGGCGAGGTTGCGATTCATTGGGGGCTCAACCTTTTGTCCGCGTGAGTCAGATTTCACCCTCGAAAACTTCGACCGCAAAGCCAAGAGAAACGATATCTTCTAGGCCCAGATCGCAATCCGCAGGCCTTTGTCATCCCGCTTCATACTACTTGGAAAGGCTTCCGCCCGGCCTGATGCCAGCCTTTCTGCAATCACGGCGCATGCGCAGGCGTCTAGGACGTCATCCATGGCTGCTCCTTTTGGTGCCGCAGCATTAAGGAAGTCTCGTGCCAGACCGTGCGCCCGTAGAATATCCATGCGTTCCCGGGGACCGGGTGCATCTAAACCACCTTTTCCCTTTTTGGGATGGTCCAACGCGCGCTCTCCATTGAGCCGCCAAAATGCGACTTCAGGATGCACTTCGAATACTCGGTTCTCGAGAGACGGGTTCATGACACGATCGATTTCGAGGATCTTTGGAAAGATATTGAAGGCCTGTTTCGAGAACTTTCGCGGTGGATCAGAGGCCTTTAACGCAAGCTCACATCCTTCCCGGTAATCTGTCGCTTCAACGGCTGACCGCGCTGGAATTGAGAAGACACTCGATCTGCGCTTGCCAAGCAATGGGCGAACGGCCTGTTCAGGCCCCCTACCCGAACCGACAATTCGGCCTGGGAGCCCAATCGGCATGTCAACCGCAATAATCGCGAAGCCCGCCGGATCATTGAGGATATCCGAGAAATCCTGAAAGAGCCGGATACGGTGGCTAGCGCCGTTATCATGGCGTTCAACACCGACCCAGCCGGCCTTGCAGCCATCGACACCGATGACAGGTGAGGAAAGGCTGTCAGACAAGCGGGCTCGGGCGAACGACAGCCCCCTTTCTGGTAACCGCCCCGCCGACAAGCCTTCGGACATTCACCATGGCCATTGGGCGGTTGAGACGATCCTGATGCTCGACCAGAAGCAGTTCGTCCGCTCCCTCCTTCACGGTCTGTGTCAGGATATCGAAAACGCCGGAAGTTGCGAGTTCAAGCGCCTTGTCGATTGGCCGGTCTTCAAGAAGCCTCGCCGTCAGCAGTGCGGCGAAGAGATCTCCCGGGCCATTCGGCGCATTCTTAAAAGCACGATGTTCGGCGAGATATGCTTCACGCGTTTGCCTATCGAAAATCAGGGCAGCAGACGCGTCCTTCATTAATGAGAAAGCGGTTGTTACGGCAACACGATTGGCCGACAGACCTCGGGCTGATTCAATGATGGCTTCATTGGTGCCATGCGTTTGACCCGTGAGGTAATCGAATTCGAACCTGTTCGGTGTCATCAGATCAGCTCTCGGAACCAAAACATCCCTGATGGCCTGAGCTGTTTCATCAGCAACATAGAGACTGTTGTGGTCTCCGATTACCGGATCGCAACAATAGAGCAGATCCGGGCGCCTGTTTTTCAACTGGTCGATGAACGCAGCTATTGGCGCCGCTTGAGCAGCGTTCGCGAGATAGCCGGTCAACACCGCCCCGATTTCATCGAGCCAGGGTGCCGCGGAAAGGTCATCGATCAGACTAGCAAACGTTTCTTTGTCAGCGACCTGCCGATGCGCCTTGCGGTGGCCCGGATGCCAGGGAAGAATGACGGTCGGCAGCACCCAACAGGGATAGCCTAGACGCTCAAGCGCGAAGACCGCCGCGCGCTGGCCAATACGACCGCGTACGACATGAGACGTGATAACAAGAACTGACGCTTTCGACTTCATTGCGCCTTCTTAGTCAAACAACGGGGAATTGCCCAGCCGAAAGAAGGGGTAGGAAGAAAAGGCCGGACCAGCAAACATTATCGGCTTAGAGCAGCCGGAAATTGGATCAGTACAGAACCGGCACAAATTGAGGATTTTCATGAAACTCTATCGCGTTTTAACCGGCATTGATGATTCCGCGTTCTGCCATCGCGTCACAGCAGCTCTCAACAAGGGTTGGAGCCTGGAAGGTCCCCCGCAAATCACCGCGAAGCCGGACGGCACGATCATATGCGCCCAGGCTGTCGTCAAAGACGTACCGGGCGTTGACTATGTTTCCGAGATGAAGCTCTCTGAGTTTTGATGCGACACGGATCTGTGTTCACGCAGCGATCACATTTTGCCGTGCGGCAACGCTTCCCTTTGACCTCTTCCAGAGACGCCATAAGTAGGCAATCAAGGAAGTTATGCTGAAGGTGTCACACCCCGACGGGGACGGCATTTCGTCGAACAATAAGCGAAATTACTGATCCAAAAATCAACCGTATGGGGCACGAGATGGAGCCAAGCTTCATGCATCGGCGAGAACTGCGCGCCGAAAAAACCGGGATGCCCCCGCTCCTGGTATAATGATGTTAGAGGGACTATGAAAACGACCGACCTTAAATCCTCCCGTCCGCTCTCTCCGCACCTTCAGATTTATAGGCCGATCCCCACCATGGTCATGTCGATCATGCACCGCATCACGGGCGCGGCACTTTACGTGGGAACGCTACTTCTTGCATGGTGGCTCGTCGCCGCCGCCAGTGGCGAAGCTTACTTCGAGTTCGTTAGCGGCTTCTTCGGATCGTTTTTCGGTCGCCTCATCCTGTTTGGCTACACTTGGGCGTTGATGCATCATGCGCTTGGCGGCATCCGGCACTTCATCTGGGATCTCGGCTACGGCTTTGACAAGGAATTTTCTACGAAAATGGCCTACGCGACCGCTATCGGTTCGGTTTCGCTGACCTGTCTTTTGTGGATCATCGGATATAGCCTGCGATAGGAATTTATTATGAGCTTCAAGACACCTCTTGGCAAAGTGCGCGGGCTGGGGTCCGCGAAAGACGGCACGGACCATTTTTGGAAACAGCGCGTCTCTGCGGTTGCGACGTTGATCCTGGCGCTCGTGGTTGTACTGACACTGGTGGGCCTAAATGGCGCACCCTATCAGGATGTTGTGGACACATTGTCGTCTCCCGTTCTCGCGGTTTTCTTCTTACTTTTTGTACTGAGCGGCATCTTTCACATGCGGCTTGGTATGCAGGTCATCATTGAGGATTACATCACCGGAGAAGCGACCAAGATCCTCGCCCTGATCGCAAACACGTTATTCGCTCTACTGATGTGCGGCCTTTGCGTTTTCGCGATCCTGAAATTGGCACTTTGAGGACGCTAAGAGCGTGACGGTTAAATCGGATCCCCTGCGCGATGCACGGCAAGCATTAATCTCTGGAGGCTTTCATGGCTGACACAGCAAAAAACTCATCGGTCAATGTGAACGGCCGGGCCTATTCATTCATCGATCACACCTTCGACGTGGTCGTCGTCGGTGCGGGTGGCGCCGGTTTGCGCGCGGCTCTGGGGGCGGCAAAGGTCGGCTTGAAAACCGCATGCATCTCCAAAGTGTTCCCGACACGGTCGCACACTGTTGCGGCGCAAGGCGGGATTTCGGCGTCTCTCGGCAACATGGGCGAAGACGACTGGCGCTGGCATATGTATGATACGGTCAAAGGGTCCGATTGGCTCGGCGATCAGGATGCCATTGAATATCTGTGCCGCGAGGCACCGCAGGCCGTTTACGAGCTTGAGCATTTTGGCGTTCCTTTCTCTAGGACCGAAGAGGGTAAGATCTACCAGCGCCCGTTCGGTGGCATGACAACGAAATTCGGCGAAGGCCCCGCAGCGCAACGCACCTGTGCCGCCGCTGACCGTACAGGCCACGCGATCTTGCACACGCTTTACGGGCAATCGCTCCGCTACGCGACGGAGTTCTTCATCGAGTATTTCGCAATCGATCTCATCATGCAGGACGGCGCCTGCATCGGGGTTGTGGCGCTTGATATGGAAACTGGCGAACTCCATCGCTTCCGGTCCCAAAAGGTGATCCTTGCAACGGGCGGATATGGCCGCGCATATTTTTCCGCAACATCCGCCCATACCTGTACCGGTGACGGCAACGCTATGGTGCTGAGAGCCGGTCTGCCTCTGCAGGACATGGAATTCGTCCAGTTCCATCCGTCCGGCATTTACGGCGCTGGCTGCCTGATTACCGAAGGCGCGCGCGGCGAAGGCGGGTATCTGACAAATTCCGAAGGCGAACGCTTTATGGAGCGCTATGCACCGAGCGCGAAAGATCTTGCATCCCGCGACGTGGTCTCGCGGTCAATGACCATGGAAATCCGCGAAGGACGCGGTGTTGGCCCGAAAAAGGATCACATCTTCCTTCACCTCGATCACCTCGATCCGGACATTCTTCATGAACGACTCCCGGGCATTTCAGAATCCGCCCGCATCTTTGCAGGCGTCGATGTGACACGTGATCCTATCCCTGTGATCCCGACGGTTCACTACAATATGGGCGGCATTCCGACAAACTTTCACGGCGAAGTGCTAACGAAGGTCAATGGCGATCCGGATTGCGTGGTACCCGGTCTGATGGCAATCGGCGAAGCGGCCTGCGTTTCCGTCCATGGCGCGAACCGTCTCGGCTCGAATTCGCTCATCGACCTCGTCGTCTTCGGACGCGCGGCAGGTCTGCGATGCGCGGAAACCGTGACGCCGGGCGAGAAGCAGACGGAGCTTCCAAACAATGCCGGCGATCTTGCGATCTCACGCCTCGACCATTTCCGGTATGCCGATGGATCGACATCAACGGCGGAATTGCGCGCATCGATGCAGGAAACCATGCAGGCCAACTGCGCCGTCTTCCGCACAAGCGAAATCCTCGATGAGGGCCACGACAAAATCCACGGGGTCTGGAGCGGAACTGACGACATTAAAGTCACCGACCGTTCGCTTATCTGGAACTCCGATCTGATCGAAACGCTGGAATATGACAATCTGATCGCTCAGGCTGTCGTCACAATGGATTCGGCCCAAAACCGCAAGGAAAGCCGGGGAGCGCATGCCCACGAAGACTTCCCCGAAAGGGATGACAAGAATTGGATGCATCACACCCTCGCGTTCGTCGATGACAGCAAGAAGGCTGTTACCCTCGACACGCGCCCGGTCCACACCTACACGCTTTCAAACGAGGTCTCTTACATCGAGCCAAAGGCCCGCGTTTACTAGGAACGCCCGCCGACGCCAAAGCAAGCTTCAGGAACAGTTAAGACCATGGTTCAACTGACACTGCCAAAGAACTCGACGATGTCGCCGGGAAAGACCTGGCCGAAGCCGGATGGGGCGACAAAGCTAACCGAATTCCGGATCTATCGCTGGAACCCGGATGATGGGAAAAATCCGACGATCGATACCTATTATGTTGACCGCGACGATTGCGGCCCGATGGTTCTCGACGGCCTGATCTGGATTAAGAACAAGATTGATCCGACGCTGACCTTCCGCCGGTCCTGCCGCGAAGGGATCTGCGGGTCCTGCGCCATGAACATTGACGGTACCAACAACCTTGCCTGCCTAAAGGGCATGGACGAAGTGATGGGAGATATCGTCAAGATCTACCCGCTGCCACATCTGCCCGTCGTGAAAGATCTCGTTCCGGATCTTACCAACTTTTATGCGCAACACCGCTCCATAGAGCCGTGGCTTCAAACGGCTACGACAGAACCGGAAAAAGAATGGGGGCAATCCCGAGATGATCGGGAGAAACTCGACGGCCTTTACGAATGCATACTGTGTGCCTGCTGCTCAACTTCCTGCCCGTCTTATTGGTGGAATTCCGACCGGTATCTTGGACCGGCAGTTCTGTTGCAGGCTTATCGCTGGCTGATCGATAGCCGGGATGAAGCAACTGGTGAACGGCTCGACAATCTTGAAGACCCCTTCCGGCTATACCGCTGCCACACCATTATGAATTGCGCGCAAACCTGCCCGAAAGGCCTCAACCCGGCAAAAGCCATTGCCGAAATTAAAATGATGATGGTGGAACGTCGAATCTGACCTTTCAGGAGAATACTCGAAATGCGTTTGATCGCCGCTTTTTTTGCACTGCTCATGTCAATGGGCGTAGCGTTCGCACAAACATCTGCACCGGAGGGTTGGGTGATAAAAACCAGCCCGCATTCAGTTGATGACACTGTCGAAAAACTGACCACAGCAATCGAAAAAGCAGGCGCGACTGTTTTTGCTGTCGTCGACCATTCTGGCGGCGCTGCCAATGTCGGATTGGAACTTGCACCAACCAAGCTCGTGATTTTCGGCAATCCGAAAATTGGTACACCGATCATGCAGGGTAATATCCATGCCGGCATCGATCTGCCTGTACGCATCCTCGTTTTCGAGGATCAACGCGAAACCAGAATTGGCTACTTGAAGCCGAGTACTTTGAAAGCCCGTTACCAAATCGCGGGAGCAGATGCGTCATTGGATCGTATGACCGGAGCCCTCGATAAGCTCACCGAAGCGGCACGAAAATAAGATCTTCTCGCAGATCGTATTGGCGGAGCCTACATCATGTGAGTTTTTGTCTCCTGCCCGCGATGAGCGATCGACCCGTCAATATCGTGGGGGATTCACAAGTCCGCCAAAGCAAAGCCAGCATGTGACTGTACTTGAGTCTGCGTACATGTTAGAGCGGCTTTTGTTTCGCACGCTAGGTTCGTCTGCGAAAATGATTGGCGTTTTTTAGAATAAGACTGCGAACACCCGAGTAACTGCAATTGTCCGAGCTTGAAAAACCATCGGGATCCAGGGTCGCCGCATCACCGGTTTTTGCGCTGGCCATCTTAGGTGGTTTGCTTGCCGGTTGTGCTTTTAGAAGCGATAACAATTTCGAAAGTCCGCCTCCGTTGACGCCCGCTCCGGTTGGATCGGTATCTTCGTCAGACCTTCCTCCACTCCAGCCTCTTCCGGGTCAGGACGGTGTGCAAGGCCAGGAACAAGCACTCGTTCCCGGTAGTCCTCAAGACCTGCAGGCCATTCCGGATACAAGAAACACCGGGGTCGTTGCATCGCAGGATGTCCGTGTAAGCCCAACGCTTGCGTTCGACCAACAGGCCGTACTCGGCCTTTGGAATGTGGCAGCGAACGGCGATGTATGCGCACTCAGCCTCAATCTCACAACCTGGACCGGCGGCTTTCGTGCATCGACAAGAAAGTGCACCGAAGAAGTCCTGACGCGGATTGGCGCGTGGCAGCTCTCCGGACAGGACCTGTTGTTGTTCGACGCCAAGGGCAGCCCTTTGGCGAGGCTCGCAGTCTCCGGGCCGAATCGCTTCGACGGCATGGCTGATAGCATTAATCAGCAGATCAGCGTATTTCGCTGATTCCGTTCCATCGTAAAACGCAAAAATCCGAAAAGAGCATATTTTCTGTGCACGACTATTTGATGATGCGAAAATAGGCAAATTACTGAGGATTTACGAACCGACTACGGTTAGACTCAGCACCTATGGGCCGACTGGTAAGGCTTCATTAACACGTTAGACGTGACACTGTGAGAATGCCTTGGCGAAGGATTACAATGCAATGTTGTAATTCTTGGGAAGAGCGGCGTGGCATTTGAACCTATGTATCAAATCAGGAGTATCGACAGGAAGTCTGCACGCTTCCAACACTTGAGTTAACTGAAGATTAGAGCTGTGCAGTGCTGTCGAGATCTCCCGAACAAAGGAGACCGTCATGGCTGCTCGCATGACAATTGGAATAAAAGCAGGCGCAATACTCAGCCTGGCATCCGGATTACTCTTTTCTCCGGTTCATTTATCCCCCGCCGATGCCCAGCAAGGCCGCTGTACCGATCACAAAAGCCTCACCAGCCATCTTGAAAAGAAATATGGCGAAAAAGCCCGTTCAATCGGCATGGTGTCCGAACAGGGTGTGATGCAAGTCTATGTCTCCGAGAAGGGAACCTGGACAATTTTGCTGACCAACCCGCATGGACAAGCCTGTCTGATTGCTGCCGGAAAGGGCTGGGAAGACCTTAAAGTCATCTACGAAGACCCCGAAGCCTAACGACAATGGATCGCCGCACGAAGCTCTTAAAGGCTCGGCGGCGACTACGGGCAAGACAGGAGCGATTGCGCTCTCGGCTATAACGCATTATCGATAATCCGTTCGCCTTAATTGAGCGGAAACGTTCTATGTCCGTTGCCGGAAAAGTTTCTTCCCTACCGCCTGCGGCTCCCGCACGAACGGTTCTCATGAGCTATCGTCAGATGGTGACCGATGGCGTTCTTGATGAGGATAATGCTCAGATAAGAGCAGCCAAAGCACTCGATTCTCTCAATCTCGATCTTGCAGAACGTAAGCTTGCCAACAAGAAGAGTTCGCTCGGATGGCTTTTCAGCAAACGCCGCTCCGCATGGGCTGAAGTCAGCGGACTCTACATCTGGGGTGACGTGGGCCGTGGCAAGACCATGCTCATGGATCTGTTTTTTGAACATTCGCCGATCCGCCGAAAGCGCCGGGTGCATTTTCACGAGTTTATGGGTGACGTTCACAACCGTATTCATGCGCACAGGCAAAAGGTCCGGGATGGAAAAGCCCGCGAAGACGATCCGATCGGCCCGGTCTCGGATGCCCTGGCAGACGAAGTCCGGCTCTTGTGTTTCGATGAATTCACCGTGCGCGATGTGGCAGATGCGATGATCATGCGCCGTCTCTTCGTCAATCTTTTCCGGCACAATGTCGTCGTTGTCGCGACCTCAAATGTCGATCCCGATGATCTTTACAAGGATGGCCTGAGGCGGGGCGATTTCCTGCCATTCATCGATCTTCTGAAGTCGCGGGTCGATGTTCTCCATCTTAACGCCCGCACGGACTTCAGGCTTGAGAAGCTGGGTGATCAGCCTGTCTATTCCTACCCGCTGGACCTCAAGGCACAGAACACCATGGAAAAAGCCTGGTCGGCCTTTACCGGAAATGCCACTCCGAAAGCCACAACCTTGACTGTCAAAGGACGAACCGTGGATGTGCCGCGTGCCGCCGCCGGAGCGGCCCGGTTTACCTTCGCCGATCTGTGCGAAAAGCCGCTTGGCGCTGCCGATTATCTCAAAATTGCCCAGACCTTCCATACAGTCTTTCTCGATGCAATCCCGGTCCTGACTGCTGAAACCAGAAATGAAGCGAAACGGTTCATCACGCTCATCGACGCGCTCTACGACGCACGGGTAAAACTCGTCGCAACGGCAGAAGCAGCTCCCACAACGCTTAATTCGGGCTTGCGCGACGTCGAAGCCTTTGAATTCGACAGGACAGTCTCCCGTTTGATCGAAATGCAATCAGACGAGTATCTTGCGACGCCGCATGGGCCGTCGCTAGGCAAAAATGGCGCAGACGATGCGGTTGGCACCCATACGCCAGTTTGACGCAGCTTTTTCCTTAGACCGCAGAAAAAAAAGGAAAAATTCGACTATTGAACGAACGCCATAAGGCGGTCTCCGGGTTGCGCGGCACGGTTAATGAGGGTACGGGTTCCCTGTTCGATACTTACGACCTCCGCTTAAGGGAATCATCACATGGCGCGCAGCAAAATTGCACTGATCGGGGCTGGCCAGATCGGCGGCACCCTCGCACACCTTGCAGGCTTAAAAGAACTCGGCGACGTCGTCCTGTTCGATATTGTGGACGGCGTTCCGCAAGGCAAGGCTCTGGACATTGCTGAATCCTCGCCAGTCGATGCATTCGACGCTGATCTGAAGGGCACATCGTCCTATGAGGATATCGCCGGAGCGGATGTCTGCATCGTGACGGCAGGTGTTCCCCGCAAGCCGGGCATGAGCCGTGATGATCTGATCGGCACAAACCTGAAAGTCATGAAAGCCGTTGGCGAAGGCATCAAAGCGAACGCGCCGAATGCGTTTGTTATCTGCATCACCAACCCGCTCGATGCGATGGTATGGGCTTTGCAAAAATTCTCAGGGCTGCCGGCCGAAAAAGTCGTTGGGATGGCGGGCGTACTCGACAGTGCGCGTTTCCGCTACTTCCTTGCTGAAGAGTTCAACGTTTCCGTCAAGGATGTGACCGCATTCGTGCTCGGTGGGCACGGCGACACCATGGTCCCCTTGACACGATATTCTACGGTCGCCGGCATTCCGCTCCCGGATCTTGTGAAAATGGGTTGGACCAGCCAGGAAAAACTCGACCAGATCGTCCAACGCACCCGTGATGGCGGCGCAGAAATCGTTGGTCTTCTCAAGACGGGATCCGCGTTCTATGCGCCGGCGGCGTCAGCGATCCAAATGGCTGAAAGCTACCTGAAAGATCAAAAACGGGTCCTGCCAAGTGCTGCCATGTTGTCCGGTCAGTACGGGCAGGATGGGATCTATGTCGGCGTCCCGACAGTGATTGGAGAAAAGGGCATCGAGCGTGTCGTGGAGATCGAACTCAACGCCGACGAACAAGCAATGTTCGACCACTCGGTCGGAGCGGTGAATGGCTTGCTCGAAGCATGCCGAAATCTTGCACCTGAACTTGCCTGATGAGTTGACCGGTTGACCAGCTGAAACTGGCATCACCGGCACCTCAAAGATGAATGTGATCCGAGGGGGATATCGAAATGAACATCCATGAATATCAGGCAAAGGCGCTTCTGAAATCGTTCGGAGCACCGGTCGCTGACGGATATCCGATCCTGAAAGCCGACGATGTCGAAGATGCGATCAATGCGCTACCGGGACCGGTCTATGTGGTCAAGAGCCAGATCCATGCGGGTGGACGCGGTAAAGGGAAATTCAAGGAACTTCCCGAAGACGCCAAAGGTGGTGTCAGGCTTGCTTTTTCTCCAGATGAAGTTCGCAGCCATGTGAGCGAAATGTTCGGCAATACACTTGTTACTAAGCAGACAGGCCCGTCTGGCAAGGCTGTCAACAGGCTTTATCTTGAAGACGGCGCAGACATCGACAAGGAGTTTTATCTCTCGATCCTGGTGAACCGCGAGACCGGAAAAGTGGCGTTCGTTGCATCCACTGAAGGCGGTATGGACATCGAAGCGGTTGCGGAAGAAACACCGGACAAAATTCACACGATCGATATCGATCCGGGTGACGGCGTAACCAACGAGACGGCCGCTAAAGTCTGTTCTGCGCTTGGCCTATCCGGCGAGGCTGAGACGGACGGCATGGCGCTGTTTCCGACACTTTATAAGGCATTCACCGAAACCGATATGAGCCTTCTGGAGGTCAACCCCCTGGTTCTGATGAAGAACGGGCGGCTTCGTGTTCTCGACGCAAAGATCTCGTTTGATGGCAACGCCGACTTCAGACATGAGGAACGTGAAGAGCTGCGCGACCTCACCGAAGAGGACGATAAGGAAATCGAGGCGTCGAAATATGACCTCGCCTATATCGCGCTTGATGGCGATATCGGATGCATGGTGAATGGTGCCGGCCTCGCCATGGCGACCATGGACATTATCAAGCTCTATGGGGCTTCTCCGGCGAATTTCCTTGATGTTGGCGGTGGCGCGACGACGGAGAAGGTCACTGCCGCGTTCAAGATCATCACCGCCGACCCGAATGTTAAGGGCATTCTCGTCAACATATTTGGTGGCATCATGCGCTGCGACGTTATCGCCGAAGGTGTGCTGACGGCGGTGAAAGAGGTTGGCCTTGAAGTCCCGCTTGTCGTGCGACTTGAGGGTACCCGTGTCGCGGAAGGCAAAGCGTTGATCGATGGTTCCGACCTCGATGTCATCTCGGCTGATGACCTTGATGATGCGGCACAGAAGATTGTGAAGGCGGTAAAGGGGTAAAACCGCATGATCCGGGGGGCACGCAAAGTGGCCTATCGCCCACGTGCGCTTGGCGCAAGCTTGACGCTTGCGTCCTTTCTTCTTGTTTCCGGATGCGGATTTCTGGAAGACCTCCCAGATCCAAAAGACATCCCGGTAAATGTTGATGAAAAGGGATTTCCGATCCCGTCAACCGTCACCGCGGAAGACCAGAAACTCGTTGAAGAATTAAGGGCTCTGCGCGCTGAACTTCAAAAGCGGTCGGGACGCCTTGCAACAGATCTCGCAGCAGCAAAACGCGAACTCGCCCGGCGCCAGGCGGCAGGAGAGATCAGCACCGAACGCGTCAACCAATCCCCTGCCGACATTCGCGATGCCCAACTTGAGGAACTTGAAAGGCTGAAAGCGGAACTGGCTCGCAGACGGGTCGCAGCAGACCGCAAGCAAGAGATCATCTCCACTGCTCTCACTGAAAACGAAACCGCTTACGCGAGCATCGATCGCTGCCTCTCATCCGGGCCGGACTTTCGAAACGCATTCGATGGACAGGCGGGTCTTCAAAAAATCGTCAATGAAAATGACGCCCAAGTCTACCGCAATATAGACAAAACACTGCTGGTACTGACATCGAAAGACACCTGCGATGTGAGCTTCTCAGCAGCCAGTCTCGATGATTACACAGTCGGCCTACAGCACGTTCTCGAAACCCAAGGCGGCGTTGTAGAGAGCAGATCCGTCGCCGGCCTCACCGTCCTCTCAGTCGCTCACCCGCGTGGCAATTTTCGTCTCGCCAATGGCCGGAAGGTCATCGGTCAGGGCGGCGGCACCAATCTTTACACCACCATCAGTATCGTAGATGGCTGATCGCCTTAGCTAAACAGGAAAGTCTGATTACATGTCCATTCTCGTCAACAAAGAAACCAAGGTCATCTGCCAGGGCATGACCGGTAAAACCGGCTCATTTCATACCAATGCCGCTATGGCCTACGGAACGAAAATGGTCGGAGGTGTTACTCCCGGAAAAGGAGGACAAATCTGGGAGGGCGAAAACGGTAACTTGCCGATTTTCAATTCTGTTGGAGAAGCTCGGGAAGCGACCGGTGCCGATGCAACTGTTATCTATGTTCCGCCCAAATTTACCGCAGCCTCGATTATTGAAGCGATCGATGCGGAAATCCCCCTGATTGTCTGCATCACGGAAGGTGTTCCCGTCCTCGACATGGTGAAAGTGAAAGCGAAGCTCGACGCCTCATCTTCGCGCCTGATTGGACCGAATTGCCCGGGCGTTCTAACCCCCGAGGAATGCAAGATCGGCATCATGCCGGGCAGCATTTTCAAGAAGGGTAATGTCGGGATTGTTTCTCGCTCTGGGACACTCACATACGAAGCGGTTTTCCAGACAACGAATGAAGGCCTTGGCCAGACAACGGCTGTCGGAATTGGCGGCGACCCGGTAAAGGGAACGGAATTTATCGACGTCCTTGAAATGTTCCTCGCCGATGACGATACAAAGTCAATCATCATGATCGGTGAGATTGGCGGTTCGGCTGAAGAAGATGCCGCACAATTCCTTGCTGATGAGGCGAAGAAAGGCCGCTCCAAGCCAACCGTTGGCTTCATCGCAGGACGAACTGCACCTCCAGGACGAACAATGGGCCATGCAGGGGCCGTTATTTCAGGCGGCAAGGGCGGTGCTGAGGACAAAATTGCAGCCATGGAAGCGGCTGGTATTCGGGTTTCGCCTTCGCCAGCGCAGCTTGGTGTGACGCTGAAGGAATTCTTGAAGAGTTGATCTCATCAAACGGTCTTGATGGACGCCGGATTGCAAAAAGACGCAGCTAGATTAGTCTGGTTGCATCAAAGGTTAGAAAAGACGGGCGGCCGCACCAAGCGGCACAGAGAATCGCTGCTTCAGCGGTTCCGGTAGGCCCGCCAATAAGAGAGAGCGCGGGCGAGGCTCGCGGATGCGCAATGGCACGGCAGGAAGCAAACAAGGCCTTTCTTCAAACTTCATTTCTTTATGGCGGTAACGCCGCCTACATCGAAGAACTCTTCGCCAACTATCAGGAAGATCCAAATTCGGTTCCGGTAGAGTGGCAGGACTTTTTCGCCTCCCAGCCCGACCAGCCCGCCGACGTCATAAAGAACGCGCGCGGCGCTTCCTGGAAGAAGCCACATTGGCCAATTCAAGCGAATGGTGAACTCGTTGCCGCACTTGATGGCGATTGGGGGCCGAGCGGCAACGAAAAGATCGACGAGAAGAAGCTCGGTGAGAAAATCAAGGCGCACGCCGTCAAGGAGGGAAAATCGCTCTCCGATGCGGATGTTCGCAATGCGACGCAGGATTCGATCCGCGCCATCATGCTGATCCGTGCGTATCGCGCCCGCGGTCACCTGCACGCTAACCTCGACCCGCTCGGCATCCAGGGCAAGCTCAACGACTTTTCCGAACTCAGCCTGTCGAACTACGGTTTCTCGGACGCGGATCTAAACCGCCCGATCTTTATTGACTACTATCTCGGCCTTGAAACGGCGACCATTAAGGAAATCGATGCCGTCCTCAAGCGCACCTACTGCGGAACGCTTGGCGTCGAATTCATGCATATTTCCGATCCGGCAGCCAAAAGCTGGATCCAGGAGCGCATCGAAGGACCAGATAAAGAGATCGCCTTTACCGAAAACGGCAAGAAGGCGATTTTGAACAAACTCATCGAAGCCGAGGGCTTCGAGAGATTTATCGATGTCAAATACACCGGCACGAAACGGTTTGGTCTTGATGGCGGCGAGTCACTCGTTCCAGCGCTGGAGCAGATCATCAAGCGCGGCGGCCAGCTTGGGGTCGAGGACATCGTGCTCGGCATGGCCCACCGCGGTCGCCTGAATGTGCTTTCACAGGTGATGGGCAAGCCGCACAAAGCGATCTTCCACGAATTCAAGGGCGGATCTTACGCGCCGGAAGAAGTCGAAGGATCGGGCGACGTCAAATATCACCTTGGCGCTTCGTCCGACCGCTCTTTCGATGACAACAGTGTCCATTTGTCTTTGATGCCGAACCCGTCGCATCTGGAAATCGTCAACCCGGTTGTGCTCGGTAAGGCGCGCGCGAAGCAGGATCAAACCAATATTCCAAATGAGGAAGGGTCACGTGATCGCTCCAATGTCCTGCCCCTCCTTCTCCATGGGGACGCGGCGTTCGCTGGACAGGGTGTGGTGGCGGAATGTTTCGGCCTTTCTGGCCTCAAGGGGCACCGGACAGGCGGTTCGATCCATTTCGTGATCAACAATCAGATCGGCTTTACGACCAATCCCAACTGGTCGCGCTCATCGCCCTACCCGACCGACGTTGCGAAGCTGATCGAGGCTCCGATCTTCCATGTGAATGGAGATGATCCCGAGGCTGTCGTTTTCGCTGCAAAGATTGCGACCGAATTCCGCCAGAAGTTCGCGCGGCCGGTGGTGATCGACATGTTCTGCTACCGTCGTTTCGGCCACAATGAGGGTGACGAGCCGGCATTCACGCAGCCGATCATGTATAAGAAGATCCGCTCGCACGCCTCGACGCTGGAGATCTACGCCGAGAAACTCACGAAAGAAGGTGTGGTCACCAAAGAAGAAGTCGATGCGCAAAAGGCTGCATGGCGCCGGCACCTCGATGACGAGTTCGACGCGGGCCAGGCCTACATGCCGAACAAAGCCGACTGGCTCGATGGCGAATGGTCAGGATTGACAATCGCAGACCGTGAAGATGAGAGCCGCCGCGGGGTAACAGGCGTTCCGATTGAGGATCTGAAACGGATTGGCGAAGCCATTACGTCGGTGCCAAAAGGCTTCAACATTCACCGCACGATCCAGCGTTTCATGAACAATCGCCGAAAGATGATCGAGTCGGGTGAAGGCATTGACTGGGCAACGGCCGAGGCGCTCGCATTCGGAGCCACTTGCGTCGAAGGGCATGAAGTCCGCCTGTCCGGCCAGGATTGTGAACGGGGAACCTTCTCTCAACGCCATTCCGTGCTTTACGATCAGGAGAGCGAAGAACGCTTCATTCCGCTCAATTCCGTATCCGGCGACCAAGCAACCTATAACGTGATCAATTCGATGCTCTCTGAAGAGGCGGTGCTTGGATACGAATATGGCTATTCCCTTCAGGCGCCGAACGATCTGATCCTCTGGGAAGCGCAATTCGGCGATTTCGCGAACGGTGCGCAAGTTCTCTTCGACCAGTTCATTTCATCCGCAGAGCGCAAATGGCTGCGCATGTCGGGTCTCGTTTGCCTGCTTCCCCATGGTTATGAAGGCCAGGGACCGGAGCACTCATCGGCGCGTCTTGAGCGGTTCCTGCAATTGTGCGCGGAAGACAATATGCAAGTCGCCAATTGCACGACGCCAGCCAACTATTTCCATATCCTCCGCCGGCAGTTGCGCCGCGATTTCCGCAAACCACTCATCCTCATGACGCCAAAATCTTTGCTGCGCCATAAGATGTGCGTCTCAAAACTCGATGAACTGGGCGACGAAACAACCTTCCACCGGGTCCTTTGGGACGATGCGGAACTCGAAGGATCCGATCAGAATATTGTTGCTGACGACAAGATCCGCAAAGTCGTTCTCTGTTCAGGCAAGGTCTATTACGATCTTTACGAGGGCAGGCGGAAACGCGGTATTGATGACGTTTATCTGATGCGTCTTGAACAGCTTTACCCGTTCCCTGCGAAAGCACTTGTGCATGAGCTATCACGATTCAAGAACGCTGACATGGTCTGGTGCCAGGAGGAACCGAAGAATATGGGCGCATGGTTTTTTGCTGAGCCCTACATCGAATGGGCGCTCAACCACGTCGAAGCGAAGCACAAACGTCCAATTTACGCAGGTCGCCCGGCCTCCGCCGCAACGGCGACCGGTCTTATGTCAACGCATCTGAAACAGATGGAAGCATTCATCGATCACGCCTTTGCGTGACCGGTCATAATCTGAGGCGAAAAGCCTCTTATTGAGGAAAGAGAACGAAGATGGCAACCGAAATCCGTGTCCCAACGCTCGGAGAATCCGTAAGCGAAGCAACCGTTGGCCAGTGGTACAAGAAGCCTGGGGACGCGGTTCAGGCTGATGAGCCGTTGGTTGAGCTTGAAACCGACAAGGTCACGGTCGAAGTTCCGGCACCGGCGGCGGGCGTTCTCGGAGACATCTCCGTTGAGGCCGGTGAGACGGTCGAGGTTGGAGCGCTGCTTGGCTTGGTAAGTGAAGGCGATTCTCCGGCAGCAAACGGTGGCGCGCCGGCGGCGGCCCCTGCGGTGACTGCGAGCGAACCTGCTGAAACGACAACGAACGGAGCAGCAGCTGAAACCGGCGGGGCGCTGGTCGATGTGGTCGCGCCAACAGCAGGCGAATCGGTAACCGAAGCTGATGTCGGAACGCTGATGGTGAAAGTCGGTGATGCGGTCAGCGTCGATCAGCCGCTTTTCGAACTCGAGACTGATAAGGCAGCCCTTGAGGTCACAGCTCCCGTGGCGGGCGTTGTTGCGGAAATCCTCCATGATGAAGGCGCAACCATCACACCGGGCGACGTCATCGTCAGGATCCAGGAAGGCGCTGCAGGAGCAGCAGTCGCCGCACCGAAAGCCGAAGCACCGGCTCCTGCGCCACAAGCTCCGGCACCCGCGCCAGCGGCGCAAACAACAGAGATGCCGCCAGCCCCATCGGCACAAAAAATGATGGCGGAGAACAATCTGAGCGCTGATCAGGTGGCGGGAACCGGAAAACGCGGTCAGGTCCTCAAAGGCGATGTGATCGCGGCGATGGAAACGATCTCTGCGGCTCCTGCCGCGGCAGCGCCACAGACAATTGCCCGCGCACCATCCGTGCCGGACGATGAGGCACGTGAGGAACGGGTGAAAATGACCCGCCTCCGCCAGACCATCGCGCGCCGCCTCAAGGATGCTCAGAACACGGCAGCCATGCTCACCACTTACAACGAGGTGGACATGAAGCCGGTCATGGATCTGCGCAAAAGCTACAAGGACCTCTTCGAGAAGAAGCACGGCGTGAAGCTTGGCTTCATGGGCTTCTTTACGAAAGCCATCACGCACGCACTGAAAGAAATTCCTGCGGTCAATGCGGAGATTGATGGTACCGATATTATCTACAAGAACTTCTGCCATATCGGGGTTGCCGTTGGCACGCCGAAAGGTCTTGTGGTTCCGGTCGTACGCGATGCCGATGAGATGTCGATCGCGGAAATCGAGAAAGAAATCGGCAGGCTGGGTGCGGCGGGTCGCGACGGAACGCTTTCCATGGCCGACATGCAGGGCGGTACATTCACGATTTCCAACGGCGGTGTCTACGGCTCCCTCATGTCGTCACCGATCCTGAACGCGCCGCAATCTGGCATTCTTGGCATGCACAAAATTCAGGAACGCCCGGTTGTCGTGAATGGTGAAATCACCATTCGGCCGATGATGTATCTGGCGCTTTCCTATGACCACCGCATTGTTGACGGCAAGGAAGCGGTAACGTTCCTCGTCCGCGTCAAGGAAAGTCTGGAAGATCCGCAACGCCTCGTTCTCGACCTTTAGGAACCG
Organism: Pseudomonadota bacterium; assembly: GCA_039180865.1. GTDB lineage: Bacteria > Pseudomonadota > Alphaproteobacteria > Rhizobiales > JACESI01 > JBCDCU01. Next base: position 27,736 of record JBCDCZ010000006.1, read on the forward strand.
GAGCAGCGCGCAAGGATCGGGGACAAGCGATGCGGCATCTTCTTATCGCGGGATTGATCTTCACCGGCGCGATAGGCTTGTTGCAGGCATTCAGCCCTTCTCACTTCGCGCTTGTTCAGATCAGCCAGGCGGATGAGCGCATTAAGGCGATCGCCGGGAATTACCGTGTCCTCGGCCGCAATGCTAATGGATCACGTTATAGCGATCAGTTTCTCTTCAGTGCTGTCGGAGAGAAATCCTATTTTCTTTGGCAGATGAACGACGATGTTTTTCAAGGCCAGGGCAAGTTTGAGAACGGCTTCCCGGTGATTTACCGGGGTCAGCCGGAACCCGTCGTCCATACGCTTGCACCCGGTGGCGAATTCGTCGGCATCAGGAACGGCGAACGAGCCAATGAAACGCTCACACCCATCAGATAGAGCCCGCCGGGCACATTCAGAAGTAAGGAACTCAAGATGTCATATGATCTTGTCGTAATCGGTAGCGGACCGGGCGGTTATGTTTGCGCCATCAAGGCGGCCCAACTCGGCATGAAAGTCGCGGTGGTTGAAAAGCGTGAAACGTTCGGCGGCACGTGCCTCAATATCGGCTGTATTCCCTCCAAAGCACTCCTCCACGCCTCCGAGCTTTTCGCGGAAGCGGGCCATTCCTTCGACGCGATGGGAATTGGAGTCGGAAAACCGAAGCTCGATCTTCCAACGATGATGGGCTTTAAAGATGGCGTGGTGGAAGCCAATGTCTCCGGCGTTGCTTATCTTTTCGGAAAAAATAAGATCGACAGTTTCATCGGCCATGGAAAGATCTTAGGCCCCGGTAAGGTGGAAGTAACACCGGATGAAGGGGCCGCAGAGACGGTCGAAGCAAAGAACATTGTAATTGCCACCGGTTCCGACGTTGCAGGAATCCCGGGTCTCGATATCGACATTGATGAAAAGGTCATTGTTTCATCGACTGGTGCGCTTGAACTTGAGAAAGTGCCCGAGCACATGGTCGTGGTCGGTGGCGGCGTCATCGGCCTTGAACTCGGCTCCGTCTGGAAACGGCTCGGGGCCAAGGTCACGGTTATCGAATATCTCGACAAGATCCTTGGACCGATGGACGGCGAAGTCTCGAAAAAGTTCCAATCCATGCTTAAGAAGCAAGGTATGGAGTTCAAGCTCTCATCCAAAGTTACAGGCGTTGAAAAGGCCAAGAACGGCGCGACCGTTACGTTCGAACCGGTTGCAGGAGGCGATGCGGAGACACTCGATGCGGATATCGTTTTGATCTCCACAGGCCGCATCCCTTACACAGCGGGCCTCGGCCTTGAAGAGGCCGGCATCGAAACCGAGCGCGGACGCGTCAACATCGATGCGCATTTCAAGACGAATGTCGACGGAATTTATGCAATCGGCGATGTGGTTGCAGGCCCAATGCTCGCCCATAAAGCGGAAGACGAGGGCATGGCTGTTGCCGAAATTCTTGCCGGTCAGGCCGGTCACGTAAATTACGACGTGATCCCAAGCGTCGTCTATACAATGCCGGAAGTGGCATCCGTCGGGAAAACCGAAGAAGAATTGAAAGAAGCCGGGATTGCCTATTCATCCGGCAAGTTTCCGTTCACCGCCAATGGCCGCGCGCGCGCCATGCAGGCAACGGATGGCTTCGTGAAAGTCTTGGCTGACAAGAAGACCGACCGCGTCCTTGGTGTTCATATTGTTGGTTTTGGTGCGGGCGATATGATTCATGAGGCGGCCGTCCTTATGGAGTTTGGCGGCTCATCTGAAGATCTGGGACGCACCTGTCACGCTCACCCGACCTTGTCCGAGGCCGTGCGCGAGGCAGCGCTCGCGACCTTTGCGAAGCCGATCCACATTTAAGGGAAACCGCTCCATGGCCCAGTTTCGGCTCTTAATCGCATCCATCCTTGCAACAGGCTTCTTTGCATCAGAAAGCCTTGCTTTGGAGAGCGTAAGGCTGAAACCGGGAGCCACTTATGTGGTTGCCGAAACCATTGGCAGTAAACGCACAACAATCCCGCGCTTTTGTTCTGTGCCGGACGGCGTTTCCTATCATCCTGGACCGAAGGGCGAATCCGGCACCGCCTGTTTTTCGAAGATCACGCGCAAGGTCGAACGGGCTGCTGCTTTTCTTTCGTTTCCCAAGACCGCAATCTATCCTGATTTCGCCGTAAGGGTCTCGAAGGGCCGAAAACGGGTTAAGAAAGGGACCGTGCGGCTTGAACGCAAAGATCCGGACAGAGGTGTCTTTTATGTGCTCGAAGTCCCCCCTGGCCGCTACTTCCCGGCTGTCGGCGCGACATCTCTTTCCAGCACCAACACACTCTCGGTTGAAGGCCGCGTACCATTCATCGACGTGAAGGCGGGTCAGGTGACTTATATTGGAACCTATGACCCCTTCTTTGTAACGGACACCAATCCGGTTCGCTTTAACGCAAAAGGGCTTGCGGGCGTCCTGGAAAGAAATGGTCTCGACGGCTTTCAGGGGCGTCTTGTAACAGCACGCCCAAAGGCCGGTCATATTGACTGCATCGACCGGGTGCCTGTTGTGAAACCGTTGAAAGAATGCCGCTTTAAACAAATCGGCGGGCGATATTAAGTCCGCTTGAGGAGAGGGGTTAGACATGCCACCGCTTGAGCTCATGCTTGCCTTTTTCGCAGCCGCTGCGGTCTTTGCCTATATGCCTGGACCCGCAATGCTTTATGCCACCGCGCAAACAATCGCGCGGGGACGCCGGGCGGGCCTCATGGCAAGCCTCGGCATTCATTTAGGCGGCTATGTTCACGTTATTGCCGCCGCATTCGGCCTTGCGGCCCTCTTTGAGGCCGTGCCGATCCTTTATTTTATTTTGAAAATTGCCGGTGCGGCTTATCTTATCGTGCTTGGTCTTGCGATGATCCTGACGCGAACAAGAATGCCGGGAAGTGTTCCGACACTCCCTCAGAAATCCGCCAGACGGGCCTTTTACGAGAGCATCACGGTTGAAGTTCTCAATCCGAAGACAGCGGTTTTTTATCTCGCGTTCCTACCCCAATTTACGAGCGAAGCTGCCACTTTGCCTTTGTGGGCGCAGCTCATAATCCTCGGAACAATCGTCAACGTCATGTTTTCAAGCGCCGACCTCGTTTGCGTTGCCCTCGCCGACCGCATAAAGGCTGCGATCCGGTCTTCCCATCGAACCGCAGGTTTGGCGAAGCGTGTCGCAGGCGGGCTCTTGATCGGACTTGGCGTTAATCTCGCGCTTCAGCGCCAATAGGATTTACGCATAACAAGGCTGATCGTCGCGCAGCGTCATCCGGAACGCTGAAGGTGGAGAAGCAGCTCGTCGCGCGCTTTGTCGAGACCTTTATAGCGAAGCTGTTCCGGCTCCATTGCAGCGAGATTACGGGAAAGATGCGCTGTGGCCTCCGCCCCACCCGGACGGCTTCTGACAATACTGAGACGTGCCACGTCGATCCGAACCGTAAAGAGAATATCGCCCGAACGAGGAAGCTTTGTGAGAGTCTGAACTTCAGAGCGCACGAATGGGTCTGTTAAAAAGACGGGATCATCAAAACGATCCGCATGTTTCGCACGTTTCTTTTCGTGGACCAGATTGTCGTCTGCATAAAGGCCCCAATTCTCACGGCGTAGCGGTTCAGACGGTTTGAGATTGTCGAAGATGCGCTCGATCAAAAGAGCGTTTCGAGTGCCTTCGGAGAACCCGGGGACCGGCGCGTGAATCTCATGCATCGGGCGCTTGAACTTCTCGGAAAGCCGCCAGGATGACGGAAAGAAAAGTGCGCCCGCGGCGAGGATCCAGCCACTTTCGGTTTTGCGCATCAGAAGAAGATCGTCCTGAATGAGCCTTGCTGCCTGAAGAAGCGGTGGCACCCCATCATCAAGCGGTACATGACGTACGTTTTGGATGAGAACGCCGCCCTTTTGGTGCTCATAGAGCGCGCCGTATTGGCTTTCGATATAGGTAAGGACGCGGCCCAGAATCTCTTCTTGAGCCTCGTCCGTCTCCGGTAGCGCCATAAAAACCTCATCCGGCGCGTCCTCGAAACGACGGTCTTTTTCTTCAAGATAATGCAGGAGCCGCTCATCGATGGTGAGCCATTTTTCAGGAGCAAGCGGTGCGAGACCGATTTTGAAAAGCGGTGGGTAGGTGAGCATGGATCCTAATGTTCGATGAAACCGGGTCTCATTCAATCGTGAAAGTGCCGCGCCCCTGATAATGCGCCGCTTCTTGACTCTTTATGAAGCTTTTGGAATCTATAAGAACAAAACAGGAACAAAAATCATCGTGCCGGATAATCGTAAAGCATCACTCAAGACCCTCAAAGACCGGATCGCCCGTGTCGAAGGCCGCCCTTTGGCCAATGCTCCGGCCCTTGAAGATCCCCGCGGCAAACGCTCAAACGATGATTCTGCAATCTTCCGGTTTGGTGTCAAAGAGCTTGATGCCGCCTTTCCGCACAACGGCATGCCGCTTTTCGGCCTTCATGAAATCAGGAGCGAAAGCCGCAATGCCGGTTTGGCGACAGGGTTCTTATGCGGTCTTTTCCACCATCTGATGGAAAGAAAATCTGGCGTTATCCTCTGGTTTCTCGAGCACGCCGCTTCTCGTGAAGACGGTGCCCCTTATGGTCCGGGACTTGTAGCCTTCGGATTGTCCCCTGAGCGGTTCATTTTCGCGACACTTTCAAAACGCACAAGCCTTCTCTGGGCAGCGGAAGAAGCGCTTTGCGTAAAAGACTGCACGGCCATCGTGATCGATCAGCGCTTTTGCGAAGACGGCACAACAAAATCAGGCCTCACACTGTCGGAGAGCAGGCGCCTGCAATTGCGCGCCGAAAAAGCCTCTATACCCGTTTTCCTCTGCGCGACCGGGCCGCCAGGTCCGCCGCTCGCCAACGCCACCCTCACCCGTTTTGAAGTTGGCCCCGCACCATCCGTGATAGCCGACAGATCCGATAGCGGCTTCGATGAAGGACTGGGAGCACCTTCTTTCGACATTCACCTGACGAAAAACCGGTTCGGGAAAACGGCAAGGACACGTCTTTCCTGGAACCTTGACCACAAACACTTTGAGATCGTCCATGAAAAAGCACGAAAGCCCGCACTCGGCGAAGGAAAAGACCGGCCGTCTCATACTCGCTCTCTGGTTTCCGAGTCTTTCGAGCGACCGGATCATGCGGCTTGAAAAGGGTCGCTTCTGGCGCAAGAAAGCCATGCCGGAAGCGCCGCTCGTGATCACCACTCCCGTAAAGAATGCCGAGCGGATTATCGCGGTTAATGAAAGCGCTGCCAATCTTGGCATTGCAGAGGGTACGACACTTGCCGACGCACGCGCCCGCCATCCGGGGGTCAGAGCCGAGAAAGAAGACGCATGGGCCGATATGGCTTTGCTTGAAACGATTGCCGATTGGGCCGATCGCTATACGCCGCTGGTCGCCCTTGATCGTGCCGGTAGCACAATACGCTTTGACGGCCCGAAACCGGTTCTGTTTCGCCACGGACTTTTCCTGGACCTGACAGGCTGCGCCCATCTCTTCGCTAAGGTTTGCCAGGACGGCGAACGGCCCTGCGATGCACTTCTTGCCGACTTAAAGACCCGGCTTTTCGACCATGGCTTTGAAGTCAGGACCGGACTTTCAGGTTCTCCAGGAGCGGCCTGGGCCTTAAGCCGCTTTTATGAAGGCCCTCCCCTTCTCACCAAAGAAGACGAACAGTGCGTGTTGAACACTTTACCCGTCGCGGCCTTGCGCCTTGATCCCGACACGGTAACGATGCTGGAGCGCGTCGGATTGAAAACGCTCGGCGATCTTTTTCAAATGCCGCGCGCACCCCTGGCGCATCGCTTTGGCATGGCGCTTCTGGAACGGCTTGATGCCGTTTCAAACGGGGCAGAAGAAAGCCTTTCGCCACGGCTTCCCACCCCCGATCTCATGGCCGAACGCCATTTCGCAGAACCGATTGCCCGCCATGAAGATGTCGAGCGCACCCTCTCATCACTTGCGGAAACCTTGAGTGTTACGCTCGCGGAAAAAGACGAAGGCGCGCGCCTTCTCGAGGCAAGCCTGTTTCAAAGCGACGGTGCGGTGACGCGTGCCCATATTGCTGCCGCACGCCCTTTGCGCAACCCATCCGATATTGCCCGGCTTTTCAAAGAACGCCTTCACGAAACCCTCGCCCGTTTCGAGGCACGCATGAACGAAGACGCTGCGGGCTTTGATCTCATCCGCCTCGCCGTTGTTGAAAAGGAGCCTTTGCACGCCGTCCAGACCGCTTTTGCAGAAGACCCTGCGGGCCAATACGCAATGACGGAACTCGACGCCGGTCTTGCCCATCTGATCGACAAGCTTAATGCCCGCTTCGGTGGCCAGTGCGCCTTCCGGCTCGATCCGGGCGATTGCCATCAACCGGAAACCGCTGAAGAAAGGCGCCCGCCGGGCACACCGCGCAAACAACAAGCAACCGAATGGGATGAAGAGGGTGGGACCACGCACACCCTGTTTCGTCCAATCCGGCTTTTTGAAAGACCGGAGGCAATCGAAGCGCTCGCAGGTCTTCCGGACGGACCACCTTTACGCTTTCGCTGGCGCAAGCTCTCTTACCGGGTCGTCAAGGCGGACGGGCCGGAACGCATCAGCGACCTCTGGTGGCAGACCCCAGGAAAAAACGGCCTCACCCGCGATTATTACCGTGTTGAAGACGAGGATGGCCGCCGCTTCTGGCTTTACCGCAACGGGCTCTACGATAATGAGAGCGATGTACCGGGCTGGTATATGCATGGACTTTTCGCATGAGGAGGCAGGTCATGCGCACCATAGCAACGGATCTGCCAGCCTTTGCCGAACTCGGCATTATGAGCAATTTCAGCTTTTTGAAAGGCGCATCGCATCCGGAAGAAATCGCCGTGCGTGCCGCAAAGCTCGGTCTGTCCGCCTTTTCAATCTGCGATGAGAACACGCTTGCCGGCAGCGTACGCGGTCATATTGCGGCAAAGGAAGCGGGTCTCACCTACCATGTGGGCTGCCGTCTTGTTTTTTGCGACGGCACACCGGATATCCTGATCTGGCCGAAAGACCGCAAAGCCTATGGCAGGCTCTGCCGCATGCTCTCAAAAGGCCGTCTGCGCGAAGCCGAGGATGGGGTGCAGGTTTCATCCAAGGACCAGCTGGCACACCGCAAATCCTGCCATCTGACACTGGAGGATTGTCTGGAACACGCCGAAGGTTCGATCCTCGCGCTTATTCCCGAAGATTATGCGCTTGAACAACTTGAAGAGGGTCTGAGAAAACTCACCGCTCTTCCCGAAGTCCCTCGCCTCCTCTTGGCGCGCCCTTATCGAAAGACCGGTCTGCGTCGCCTGGCCGATCTTACCCATCTGGCACAAAAGACCGGTGCACGGGTGATGGCGAGCAACCTGCCGTTTTATCACGCGCCCGAACGCAAACGCCTTCAGGATGTGGTAACCGCGATCCGGCATCACACAACGCTTGAAAAAGCCGGACGCCTTCTTGGCGCAAATGCTGAAGCCTGCCTCAAGGATCCGACTGAAATGGCTCGGCTTTTCGCCCGCATACCCGAGGCGTTATCAGAGACCATCATCGTTTCGACAGCTCTCACCTTCAGCCTTGAGGAACTCCGCTACAATTATCCGAAAGAGAGTGCCGGCAGAAGTGCAAGCCCCCAGGAGGAACTCGAACGCCTCACCTGGGAAGGCGCACATGAGCGCTATCCCGATGGGATCCCTGAAGAGGTGACAAGGCTTGTCCACCATGAGCTTGCCCTCATCGCAAGACTGAATTACGCACCCTATTTCCTGACCGTCCACGACATTGTCCGCTTTGCCAGAGCCCGCGGAATTTTGTGCCAGGGCCGTGGATCAGCGGCAAATTCCGTGACCTGTTACGCGCTCGGGATCACCGATGTGAACCCCGGAAAAGTCGATCTTCTTTTCGAACGCTTCATCTCGGAAGAACGCCGCGAGCCGCCTGACATCGATGTCGATTTCGAGCATGAGCGCCGCGAAGAAGTCATCCAGTATGTTTACGAAAAATATGGTCGCCACCGTGCCGGTCTTGCCGCCACCGTGATTACCTATCGCGCACGCTCTGCAATCCGGGAAGTCGGCAAGGTCTTTGGCTTGTCGGAAGACGCGGTCTCGACCTTGAGTGCCACAATCTGGGGTTGGTCGTCGGCAGGCTTGCAGGAAGACGATGCAAAACGCGTCGGTTATGATCCGAAGGATCCGCATATCCGCCAGGTCATGGAGATGACGGAAGCGCTCGTCGGTTTTCCGCGCCATCTGTCACAACATGTCGGCGGCTTCGTTATGACCGACGACCGGCTGGACGAAGTGGTGCCTTTACAAAATGCCACGATGGAAGCGCGCACCATCGTTGAATGGGACAAGGACGATCTCGATCATCTTGGAATTTTAAAAGTCGATGTCCTCGCGCTCGGCATGCTCTCGTGCCTGCGCCGGGCCTTCGATCTCCTGAAGAGCCATTATGGGCTGAGCTATCGCCTGTCGAGCCTTCCCGAAGAAGACAAGCGCGTCTATGCCATGATCTCACGTGCCGATACGCTTGGCGTTTTCCAGATCGAAAGCCGGGCGCAAATGTCGATGCTTCCGCGCCTACGCCCAAAAACATTCTACGACCTCGTCATTGAGGTTGCGATTGTCAGGCCGGGCCCGATCCAGGGTGACATGGTGCATCCTTATCTGCGCCGCCGACAGGGGCTCGAAAAGGTCAGTTATCCGTCGGAAGAGTTGAGGGGCGTCCTGCAAAAGACGCTCGGTGTACCGCTCTTTCAGGAACAGGCGATGCGCATTGCAATTGTCGCAGCCGGCTTCTCGCCGGGCGAAGCGGATAAATTACGCCGCGCCATGGCAACCTTCCGCCGGGTTGGCACGATCTCATCCTTCCGCCAGAAGATGATCGACGGCATGGAAAAGAAGGGCTATGAGCGCGACTTCGCAGAGCGTTGTTTCAAGCAGATTGAAGGTTTTGGCGAATACGGGTTTCCGGAAAGCCATGCGGCGAGTTTCGCACTGCTCGTCTACGCGTCCTGCTGGTTCAAATGCTTTTACCCCGATGTCTTTGCGACCGCGCTTCTCAACGCCCAACCCATGGGGTTTTATGCGCCTGCCCAGATCGTGCGTGATGCGAAGGAACATGGCGTTGAAGTCTTTGCGCCCGATATCAACCATTCCGGCTGGGATAACCAACTCGTCGAAGGGACAAAAGACCGGCGGGCCGCAGACCATGTTTATCGCAAACATGCCGACATGCGTCAGGACATTCTCTCGATCCATGCAATCCGGCTCGGCTTTCGTCAGATCAAAGGAATTGGCGAAGACGCGGCCAGGCTAATCGAAAACGCCCGCACGTCCGGGGCGTACCGCTCCTTGCGCGATCTTTGGCTGCGCACTGACTTACCGCGCGCCCTAATCGAACGACTTGCGGATGCCGACTGCTTCCGCTCAATCGGCCTCGACCGTCGCGAAGCGCTCTGGCAGGCGCGCAGTCTTCCCGCATCGCGGATAAAGGAAGAAGCAAAACCTTTACCGCTTTTCGATAAGGATGCCTTTCACGATCTCCAGAAAGAGCCGGACGTCACTCTGCCCGAAATGCCTTTGGGCGAGCATGTGATCAACGATTACCGCTATCTCGGCCTTTCGCTTAAAGCACATCCCGTTTCCTTTATGCGCCCTCACCTTGAAAGGGCAGGCGTGAAAACGAACGCCACCCTTGATATCGCAAGAGATGGTACATTCATGGCAGTTTCCGGCCTCGTTCTTGTCCGCCAGCGTCCGGGCTCGGCACGCGGGGTTATTTTCCAGACAATCGAAGACGAGACGGGTATCGCGAATATCATTGTATGGCCAAAAACCTTCGAAAAATTCCGCCCGATTGTCATGGGCGCACGGTTCGTGCGCATTTACGGCAAAGTCCAGAAAGCCGATGGCGTCATCCATGTGGTTGCCCATCATCTGGAAGACTGGACCGGCAGGCTCGCGCTCCTATCCGAGGCGATCCACCATGTCGATCTCCTCGACCGAGCCGATGAGGTGAAACGTCCGGTGGCCGAGCTGCGCGACAAGATCAAGCCGCGCCACAGACGCCGCGAGATCACGCCCGATATGAAACGCGATATCGAGACCTATCTCTCAGCGCGGATGGAAGGACTTGCCGCAACCGCGGCGCCGCGGCAAACGGCAAAAGTGCTGCCGAAAGGCCGGAATTTTCATTGATTGAAAGAACGCAGAAAATTCATCTAAACAATAACTATCAATATTATTGCAAATCATTCAGTCACGCTCTGTTAAAAATAAGAAACAAAAAACCTGAACCTCAAAAAGAATTGATTAAAGCAGTTTTGACACCAGCAACTGCAACAATGATTGCTGACGGAAGTGCTTCAGAAGTAGAAATTGCACAATTAGCCAACATGTGCAGTTTCAGCCCTATCTTCTTTGGCACTGAATCAAAAACCATCATGCAAACAATCAATGATATCATAAAAGGCGTCAATAAAATCGGATTAGAACAAGTTGTTGCAAATGCGAAGCAAACTTTGCCGCCTCATCTACGGGAAACTGCCGTTCTTTTCGCGATGAGAATCGCATTGGCTGACGGATCAATCGATGACGGCGAAAAAATATACTCATTGGAACCGGCGAACGATTTGAAATCCCTTAGGAGCAATTTATGAAGATGTTTGACGTAGTCGCCATGCTTCAAAGAGGACCAACACCCCCGAATGTCTGATAAAGAGCAAAACTCTGAGGAACTCACCTTCTCGGTCGATATTTATTTCAGCGACCTTTTGGAGTTCAAACTCGATGAAATCGCCGAAGCCGTCAACGAGGACTTTCCTTCATTGACGCTCAAAAATATCTTTAACGATCAGGATATTAGAAAAACAAACGAGCCTATTGCGGGCGTCTTGTCTGTTGAAGAACCAAGTGAGACATCCAAATGGATCACATTTATCTCAGCAGGTTTTCCGGACAAAGAAAACGTCACTGTGCAAAATCTCTTGCCGCAGATTCGCGCATCCTATGGTTTTCAGGAAGAGGCGGCCCACGCCATCGAGAACCATAAATATTACCTTCACATCAGCACCAAACCTGCCGATCAAAGCCTGGAAACCAGATATGTAACAGCAAAGATCCTCAGCGCTGTTGTTTCGGTCTTTGCAAAACTACCCGTCACGATGGCGATCATGCCGATCTGGGCCAGTCGATATGTGCGGCCTCAAGATTGGGTAAGAATGACGGCCGCTGCCATGACCAACGAATTCCCCCTGGACGGCTGGATATCCTATAACGTCGGATGGGATCCCGGGCAAACAGAACCATTGAAATATGCATCAGGTATGACCAGGGGAATGCAGCATTTCCTCGACACGGAAGTCATCGTTCAAAGCGCGCCGATCCAACCTACAGAAGTTGTAAAACAACTCTACGGGGTCAGTTATCTGCTTCTTCAATGCGGCAATCAGTTCAACGACGGTGATACATTGGGAATCGAAGGAAGCAGCGAAGCGTGGAGAATCAGGCACAATAAATCCGACAACACATCTGGTCCGGATAACTGGGTCCTCTTGCATCCTGAAACGACGGTCGATGAGTTTGCCACTTTCGGACCACGACAAGCTGCTCCACCGCCGGATGGTCAGGATCCTGTCAAAAAAGAAGCGAAGCCCGGTTTCCTGTCGGGACTGATGCGAAAGAAAACGCATTGATCTTCAAAAACATGATTCAACGGTAGTTGCAGTTGTAGCTTGATATCCCCGGGCCACATCACACTTTCGAGTTGGATGAAACGGTGGAGGTATCGTCGCCCCACCCGTCCGCCAGATCAAATTGAATCCATTCCGGACTCAAATGGATATCGAGTGAGTCCAGCTTTCCAGGGCCCAGATTCTGATAGCCATGCGGAACGTTCGCCGGTCCGAAAATGATATCGCCCGCTTCAGCATCGATCACCTTATCACCGACGGTGAAGCGCGCCCGCCCTTCCTGGATCGTGAAGATTTCATCATAAGGATGAACGTGCAGCTTCGGCCCGTCGCCAACGATATCCGTCACATAGCGAATAAGCGTAACGTCCGTACCGATTTTTTTGCCTTCGAATAATCCTCTGAGAGCATTGTTCGGTGTTTGCCAGTCACTGGCTGAAATGATTGCGGGGCTCACTTTGGATTGGATCGGCATTTGCCACGCTCCATTCTATTTTTCAGAATCATCGAAGAAAATTCGCCAGTACGCTTTCGGTCCGCATCAGTATAGCCGCCCGAGACATCAATTCGGCCTCAACTGACACGTAGAAGAAGACACATCGAAATCAATATCGGGAAAAACAATCGGTTCCGGCCGAACAGGAGCCCCAACAAAAAACGGCCCGTGAGGGCCGTCTTCTATCTTCATGCACTGAAAGCAATATCAGATCGCTAGATATTCGTGACGCAGTTCCTCGTCATCGAGCACCTGTTTCGCGGTTCCCTCAAACACGATGTTACCGGTATCGAGGATCACGGCTTTGTCCGCTAGCTTCAGCGCGGCAACGGCGTTTTGTTCAACGATAATCGTCGTAATACCGAGTTCCTTAACGCCGATCAGGATCCGCTCGATCTCTTGAACGATCACTGGCGCAAGACCCTCATAAGGTTCGTCGAGAAGAAGAAGTTTCAGATCCCTAGCAAGAGCACGGGCGACAGCCAGCATCTGCTGTTCACCTCCCGACATCGTGGTCGCTTCCTGGGTCCGGCGTTCGGCAAGCCGCGGGAAATGATCGTAGATCTTCTCTAGCTCCCAGCCCACATGACCATCGACCTGGCTTAGGACCAGGTTTTCCTCAACGGTGAGGCCTTTGATGATCCGACGATCTTCAGGGACAAGCTGGATCCCGCGCTGGGAGGCCTGGAAGGCTTTCATCGTGTGGATCGCCTCGCCATTGAGATAAATCTCGCCGCGCTGGAGTGCTGGATCGTCGAGCCGGGCAAGTGCCCGAAGCGTCGACGTCTTGCCCGCACCGTTACGGCCGAGAAGTGCGAGAATCTCGCCTTCTTTAACGTCCAGCGATACACCCTGAACGATGTAGCTCTCTCCATAATAGGCGTGGATGTCCTTCACGGAGAAGTAAGCCTGTCCGGCGTTTGATGCCGTGGCTGTCGCCGTCTCAGCTGTGGCTTGTGCACTCATGATCTGATCTTTCGTCGGTTCTGCGTTCATCAGTGTGCGCCGCCAAGATAGGCTTCCTGCACTTTCGGATTTCCGCGGACTTCTTCAGGCGTTCCCTCGGCGATGATTTGCCCCTGCGCGAGCACGCTGATCTTGTCAGCAAGCGAGAAGACAACGTGCATGTCATGCTCGATGATGACTTTCGTCATCCCGCGTTCCTTGATCTTTCTTAAAAGATCAATCGTCCGGTTTGTGTCATGGCGCGCCATACCCGCTGTCGGCTCGTCGAGAAGCAAAAGCCGTGGGTGCTGGATCAACCCCATTGCAAGCTCAAGCCTGCGCTTGTTACCGCGCGAGAGGCTGCTTGCCAGGTTATGACGTTCCTCATAAAGGTTCACGTCTTCCAGGATGTGCTCCGCTTCTTCCCGAAGTTCCGCATCGTTTTCGATCGGATTCCAGGGGCTCAAATGGAAGGAGCCGTCACGCTTGGCAAGCGCTGGAAGCATGACGTTCTGGACGAGGTTCAAATCCGGAAAGATCTCCGGGGTCTGGAACACGCGTGCAACGCCAAGCTGATTGATCTCATGCGGCTTATGGCTGTCCAGGATCTCTCCGTCGAAGATCACATGGCCTTCATCCGGCTTGATCCGTCCAACACACACATTGAGAAGTGTCGATTTGCCGGCCCCATTGGGGCCGATAATCGCATGCACAGTTCCCTCTTCGACCTGAAGGTCGACATCTTTTAGGGCATTGAGGCCGCCGAAGCGCTTGCTGACGTCGGCCACATTGAGAACGATATTTTCGGTAGCCATTCGATCACTCCGCCGGTTGAACTTCGCCAGACATCTTCTTGTCGTCTTCCTTCTTGGAACGGCCCGTGAAGAGCGAAGCGATCCGCCGGACACCTTCCATAACGCCACCTGGCAGGAAGATAACGACCAGCATGAAGAGAACGCCAAGGGTCAAATGCCACCCTTTACCAACGAAGAGACTGCTGACAGCAACAATCGTGCTGTCCACGCCTTCAGGCAGGAACGCAAAGAATTCGTAGAGAATGTCCTTGTTGAAGGCCGAGAAGATGTTCTCGAAGTACTTGATGATGATCGCGCCAAGGAACGGTCCAAGAAGCGTACCGACACCACCGAGGATAGTCATCAGAACAACTTCGCCCGAAGCGGTCCATTGCATACGCTCAGCACCGGCGAGCGGGTCGGTCAGCGCCATCATGGTACCGGCAAGACCTGCATACATACCGGAGATAACAAAGGCCACCAGCATATACGGCCGTGTGTTGATCCCTGTATAGTTGAGCCGGTTCTGGTTGGATTTCACCGCCAGAAGCATCAGTCCGAAGGAGGACCGGAAGATCCGGATCGACACATAGAACGTGATGATCAGGATGACCGCACACACATAGAAGCCAGCCCAGCCATTCGTCTCAAGCCCGAACAGCGTCGGGATCGGCAAAGCTGCACCGTATTCAATACCAAACAGGGAATCGATCACCCGCGCATCATATTGCGCAAGCTGCAGACCGGTCTCACCCCGAGTGATCGGTGTCAGAACCGAATAAGCGAGGTTATACGACATCTGCGCAAACGCCAGCGTCAGGATCGAGAAGTAGATGCCTGAGCGCCGCAGCGAGACGTAACCGATCGCAAGGGCCAAAAGGCCTGCAAAGAACACCCCGAAGATAATCGCGGGAATGATGTTCATGGTGAACAGTTTGAACGACCACACGGCTGCATAAGATCCGATCCCAAGAAAAGCCGCGTGACCGAAGGAGAGGTAGCCGGTGAGACCGAACAGAATATTGAAGCCGATAGCGAAGACGCCGAAGATGGCGAATTTCTGCAGGAGATCCGGATAGCTACCGCCAAGCGGTGCCATCCAGAGTGGCATTGTCAGGACTGCCGCCGCGAAGGCAACGAACAATAAAAGGTCTTTTTGTTTCTGAGACATGATCCTATTCCTCCATCACGCCTTTGCGTCCCATCAGACCGCGGGGCAGCGTGAGCAAGACGACGACGGCGACGAGGTAAATGATGATCTGGTCGATACCGCGCAAAACCTCTGTGACGGCTGGCATCGACGCGAATGACTGAATAATCCCAAGCAGGAAGCCCGCAGCCACAGCCCCGCCAAGCGAGCCCATTCCGCCGACAACCACGACCACGAAGGACAGCACCAGGAAGTCCATGCCCATATGATAGTCGGGCGGCAGGATCGGCGTATACATCACGCCCGCAAGTCCTGCGACGACAGCGGCAATGCCAAAGACAACGGTGAAGCGCCGACCGATATCAATACCGAGAAGCCCAACCGTTTCGCGATCCTGCATTCCGGCCCTGACCACCATTCCATAGGTGGTAAATTGCAGGAAGCAGAACACGGCAGCGATGACCGCAAGTGAAAATCCGAGATAGATGAGACGCCAATACGGATAGACGATGGTGTCACCCAGTCCGAACCATGCGCCCACATTCGCGCTGCCCGCGACGATATCCGGAGCCGATTGCGGGATTGGGTTCGCGCCGAACTGCGCTTTGACCAGTTCCTGAACAACGATCGCGAGACCGAATGTCACGAGGATCTGTTCTGCGTGCGGACGCTTATAGAACATCGAGATCAACCCGCGCTCCATAATAATTCCGACCAGCAGCATGAAGGGGATCGCCAGGAGAATGGCAAAGGGCACAGAGAAATCGACCAGGAAGGCTCCGAAATCTCCAAGATAGACCTCGGCTAGCGGTACACGGACTTCCGAAGGCGTTCCCCAAGGCGTGAGATTGTTCGGATCGAGCGTTACCTGCTCGAGACTGAGAAGATTATTGAAAACAACGGCACAGAAAGCGCCGAGCATAAACAACGCACCGTGAGCGAAGTTCACAACGCCGAGTGTACCGAATACGAGCGTCAGTCCGAGGGCGATCAGCGCGTACGCTCCACCCTTGTCGAGCCCGTTTAAGAGCTGTAGCAGGATTACGTCCATTGCAAGCCTCCCCCTCGATTGGTTCAAAGAAACAAAAAATCTTTCGTGAGAATGGGCTTAACCCGCACTCCCACGTTATGATCCGACGATTTCTTGTTTGACCCCGTCCGGGCCGTTGAACGAGCGCTACGAGCGATCGTCAATTTCGCAAAAATGCGGGGCGGTAAAACCGCCCCGCAAGGGATACTTAGGCGCCGTCGTTGTACGGGCCGAGTTCGCCGCCGAAAATACCGGCTGGATAAGTAACCTGATCGACCGGTGTCACTTCGACAACTTCGAGAACGTCGAACTTGGATGACGGGTTCTCTTTACCCTTCACGACAAGAACGTCCTTGAAGCACTGGTGGTCGTCGGCGCGATAGAGTGTTGCACCGTTGCCGAGACCATCGAAGCGGAAGTCTTCGAGCTGTGCACCGACAGCTGACGGCTTGTGCGTTCCGGCACGCTGTACGGCATCCGCATAAAGCAGCGCCTGGCAGTAGCAGGTATGTGCTGCCTGTGACGGCGGGAAGCCGTATTCCTTACCGAAGGATGCGACGAAGGCTTTTGAACCTTCATCCTGCAGCGACCAGTGCCAGTTGGTTGAACCGTAGATGCCTTTAACGTTGTCGCCAGCACCTTGAGCCATCAGGCGGCTGTAGAGCGGAACCACGATCGCAAAGTCTTTGCCGTTGACCTGCTTGTCGCGCAGACCGAACTGGACGGCCTGGGTGAGTGAGTTCACCATGTCCTTGCCGTAGTGGTTCAGGATCAGAACGTCAGCACCTGAGTTCAGAACCGGAGTGATGTACTGTGAGAAGTCGCCTGCACCGAGCGGCGTGCGAACAGTGTTGGCGGTCTGCCAGCCGTTCTTCTCGGTGAAGTCCTTGACGGATTCTTCCGTTGTCCAACCCCAGTTGTAGTCAGCGGTCAGGTGATACGCGACGCGATCCCCACCATATGCGTTCTTCAGAACTGGTCCGAGAGCCGCACCTGACATGTAGGAGTTGAAGAAGTGGCGGAAACCGTTGGCACGCTTGTCTTTACCAGTCG
>JBCDCZ010000007.1:0-42214 GCA_039180865.1 Pseudomonadota bacterium
GCCGGTCGTGAAACGTGAACTGAACAGCTATCTGGAGCGCCTGAAGTCAGGAGAGATCCGCAAGTTCAAGAATTGAGCGTTGGCGAGAGAGATCTCCGGTCTGCCTTTGATCGTCAGGGACGGTTGAGACACACAATCGCCCCTGGCGAATAGGTTCGGAGAGATCCATTCCAATGGGAGGCACGGCCTGTTGCGAGGTGGTCAGCGGTCCAAACCCTGTCCGCACGCACCGTACCTTCCGGTAGCGCCACCATTCGCCAATCTTGAATTCAGTCGCGCACCAGCCACAGCTAAAATACGATGGCACCAGGATGTGAACCAAAAGTCGCGGTTTCCATGTCCCCTAGCAACTCTCGAAAAAGTAACGTAAGGCTTTACCCTAAAGAGGTCTTGCGAAGGACGTGTTGGACCGAAAGCCGAAAGACCATTTTATGTCGTTTATGAAAACCCGTGCTTTGTTCATTTACCCGAGCTTCGATAATTCCTCTTTCTGGAATTACACCGCAAGCTGCAACCTTATCGGCGCGAAATATCCTGCCCCTCCCCTTGGCCTTATAACCTTTGCAGCGATGTTGCCGCAGGAGTGGGAGATGCGCCTGATCGACCGAAATGTGGAAAGCCTGAGCGACAAAGACGTTGAATGGGCGGATGTCATTTTCGTCGGCGGGATGTTGCCGCAACGCCTCGATCTTTTAGAGATCATCAAAATCGCTAAAGACGCCGGGGTCCCGATCGTTATCGGCGGTCCTGCGATGACATCCGAGCCGGACCTTTATGCTGACGCGGATATCCGAATTATCGGTGAGGCGGAAGGGGCGGTAAACGCCTTTATCGAAGCTTGGGAACGGGGGGAGCGCAAAGGTGTCTTCCGGGCGCCGCTTCATTCCGTCGATGTCACCAAAACACCTCTGCCGCGCTATGACCTGATCACTTTTTCCAACTATCTGATGGTCAACGTGCAGTTTTCGCGAGGCTGTCCGTTCCTTTGCGAGTTCTGCGATATCATCGAGCTTTTCGGGCGCAAACCCCGGACAAAAGACACTGACCAGATCCTCGCCGAACTCCAGGCCATTTACGATCAGGGCCATCGTGGGCATATCGACTTTGTCGATGATAATCTGATCGGCAACAAGAAGGCTGTGAAAGCGTTTCTGCCGCATCTCGTTGAATGGCAGAAGGCGCGCAATTACCCGTTTATTTTCTCAACGGAAGCCTCGTTGAACCTTGCCGATGACCCTGAATTCATGGGGCTCATGCGCGACGCAGGGTTCTTCGCCGTCTTTATCGGTATTGAAAGTCCGGATCCGGATGTGCTCGCCGCCACCCAGAAAAAGCAGAATACGAAGCGCGATATTGCGCGCTGCGTCAATGACGTGCAGGCCTACGGCATGTTCGTTGTCGCCGGCTTTATTGTGGGCTTCGACAATGAGGGAGATTATGTCGATCAGGGTTTGATCGAGCTGGTTGAAGAGGCGTCTGTGCCGATTGCCATGGTCGGTATGCTTTATGCCCTGCCGAACACGCAATTGACGCGACGTCTCCATAAGGAGGGACGCCTCCATGATATCAGCAACAATGACGCTGCGGATATGGACCAGTGCACTGCGGGTCTCAACTTCACGACCTTGCGGCCGAGGGTCGACATAATGCGCGACTATCTGAACGTCGTGGAGCACCTCTATGAACGGAAAAACTTCTTCGCCAGGGTTCGTCGCACGGTTGAGCTTCTGGATGTATCGGGTGTTGCAGCCAATGTGTTTACGGCTGCGTTCCGCCACGACGCCACAATGTTCATAAAGCTTCTATGGAATGCCACGTTCAAATCAAAAGAATTGCGGACTGAACTCTGGAAGCTCGCCTTCTTTGTCTTGCGAAAAAAACCAAGGGCGTTGAAACAAGCCCTCCTCATGGGGACAATTTACGAGCATCTCGGGCCCTTCTCCCGGCATGTTTCGGAAAGACTGAGCGCCCGGATTGACGAGATATCCGCTGACCCGGATTATGAGGAAAGCTTCATTATGGTTCCGGCGGATCGGCCCATGGGAATTGATACGCAAGGCCAACAAAACATGGCCATGCCATCCGGTCACATGACAGCGGCGGAATAAATAACCATAAGTTGCTGAATGGATTTGGTTCGCTTGCTTTTTATGGCGAGCCGCTCCGCTAATAAACGCAAAACCGCCCGGCAGCGGCTTCCCACTAACCGAGCGGCATCGTTTTTCGTTTTCAGTCTATTTGTGTCTGAAGACCGGCGCCCGTTTGGTAACGAAGGCATGCATGCCTTCCTTCTGGCCGTCGGTTGCAAAGGCTGCCTGGAAGAACAGACGCTCGGTTTTAAGCGCAGCACTCAAGGGACCTTCAAAGGCGGAATTCACAGCCGCTTTCGCCATTTTAACGGCTGGCGCATTGTAACCCGCAATCGTGTGAGCGGCTTCCAGCGTTACCTGTAAGAGATCCTCCTGCGGTACGACCCGCGCGACAATCCCAGCTGCCTTGGCTTCATGGGCATCCACATTGCGGCCTGTCAGCGCGACATCCATCGCAAGCGCCTTACCGGCAGAGCGCGCCCAGCGTTGCGAGCCGCCGATACCCGGCAGAATACCGAGCTTGATTTCAGGCTGGCCGAATTGCGCATCTTCCGAAGCGATGATGAAATCGCACAAAAGCGCCAGTTCGCATCCGCCACCAAGGGCAAAACCGCTCACGGCTGCGATAATCGGCTTCGAGATATCATTCACCGCATCCCAGGGTGACAGAAAGTCATCCATATAGAACTCGGTGAAACCCTTCTCAGCCATTTCCTCAATGTCGGCACCTGCCGCGAAAGCGCGTGGATTGCCGGTGATTACCATGGCTCCGATGGCATCATCCGCATCGAATTTCCGCAATGCGTCGAGCGTCTCTTCGGCCAGTTGGCGGTTCAGCGCATTGAGGCTCTTCGGGCGGTTCAGCGTGATCAGACCGACGCGCTCACGCCTTTCGACGATGATCATCTCATAGCCGTCCGGGGCCGTCTTCACTTCTTTCAAAATGGTGGGCTCTACTTTTTTCTTTGCAGTTGACATGTTTCTCTCCCTAGAACCGATCTCAGGCGGCGTTGGTTTTCTGTGCGTTGGATTTCTTGAAGTCCGCAACGAACGGATTGTCGTCTTCGTTGGCAGCGGCGGTGTCTTCCGGTTTGACCGATGAGGAATAGGACTTCTCAGATCCCATCAGCTCCTCAAGGATCGCCTCACGGTGCTGGCTGAGACCCGGTGCACGAAGCGGTGTCGTGACGTCGATCTCCTCGTGGCCTTCCATCTTGATTGGATTGCCAGCAGTCTTGAACGGCTTCGTGTGCTCGCCCTGAACCTGAACGATCATGTCACGCGCGGCGAGCTGAGGATGATCCAGAACCTTGTCGATCGTGTTGATCGGGGCGCACGGCACGCCGACCTCGTTGAGAACATCGAGAATGTCCTGAACGTTCCGCTTCGATGTAATTTCTTCAATCATCCGCACCATCTCCGGGCGGTTCTGACAGCGGAGATCGTTGGTCAACAGAAGCTGATGTGAGGCGAGTTCCGGCGCGCCGAGCGCATCCACCATCAGCAGAAAGAGCTGATCATTGCCTGCCGCGATCACGACTTTTCCGTCTTTGGCCTTAAAGCTTTCAAACGGAGCGAGCGACGGGTGGGAATCGCCGGTCCGGTTCGGAACCTTGCCTTCCACATCAAAGCGAGCGAGCGCGGTTTCCATCAAAGCCGCCTGACAATCGAGCATTCCGATATCAACACGCGTTCCCTGCGCATCCTTGGTGCGGCTATAGAGTGCCGAGAGAATACCAATGACACCGAAGAGCGCTGCCCCGAGGTCACCAAAGCTCGTGCCGACACGGGCGGGTTCGCCGTCGGGCCAGCCTGTAAGGCTCATAATTCCGCCCATCGCCTGAACAACCATGTCGTAGCCTGGCAACTCGCTGAACGGGCCCGAATGACCGAACCCGGAGATCGACGCATAAATGAGATGAGGATGAGTTTTCTTCAAACGCTCAGGACCATAGCCGAGGCGATCCATCACACCGGGGCGGAAATTCTCGACGAGCACATCCGCCTTGTCGAAAAGGCGCTCCAGAAGGTCGCGGTCGCGCGGCGACTTGATGTCGAGAACGATGCTTTCCTTGCGCCGATTAAAGCAGGTGAAATAGGCGCTTTCCTCTTCCAGAAACGGACCGAAAGCGCGTGTATCGTCACCCGTCCCGATCTTCTCAACTTTGATCACACGCGCGCCGAGATCAGCCAGGACCATTGTGCAATACGGCCCCGCCAGAACGCGGGAAAAATCGAGAACAGTAATGCCCTCCAGCGGTCCCTTTTTTAAGGGAATTTCATCCATTCCAGCCATTGTCGTCTCTCCTCTCTATGTGTTCGCGGCGCTGATCCAGCGCGCGGCTTTTTCCGCAATCATCAAAGTCGGCGAATTGGTGTTTCCACTCGTAATGGTCGGCATAACGCTCGCGTCAGCAACGCGAAGACCTTTGATCCCAATGACGCGCAGCTTGCCGTCCACAACGGCAGTCGGGTCCCCTGCCCGCCCCATTTTCGCGGTCCCGACCGGATGGAAGATTGTGGTGCCGACATCGCCAGCCGCCTTTGCAAGCTCGGCATCCGATTGATAATCGGGACCGGGCTTTACCTCCTCGGGTCTGTATTGCTGCATCGAGTTCTGGGACATGATACCGCGCGCCACCCGGATCGAGTCGGCTGCGACCTGCTGATCCTCTTCCGTATCCAGATAGTTCGGAGCGATTGCCGGTGCTGCGTGCGGGTCTTTCGACTTCAGCGTCACAGTGCCCCTGCTCGTTGGATTGAGGTTGCAGACGCTTGCCGTCATTCCAGGCCACGGGTGGAGCGGCTGCCCAAACGCTTCAAGGCTCAACGGCTGCACATGAAACTGGATGTTGGAGTGTTCGCGTTTCGGATTGGACTTCGTAAAGACGCCAAGCTGTGACGGCGCCATGCTCATCGGTCCGGAGCGCTTCAGCGCATATTCAAGCCCGATCATCGCCTTGCCGAACATGTTAGACGCCATCGTATTCAGCGTCTTCGCGCCCTCGACTTTATAAATCGTCCGCAATTGCAAATGGTCTTGAAGGTTTTTACCGACGCCATTGAGAGCGTGGGTAACTTCAATCCCCTGTCCTTGCAGAAGCGATGGATCGCCGATCCCGGAAAGCTGCATGATCTGCGGTGTGCCGATGGCACCGGAGCACATCACAACTTCCCCGGTCGCAGTGAAGGTATGCGACGAACCGTTGACATTCACCTGAACACCCGTGCAGCGGTTTTGGCCGCTATCATCGGCTTCCAGTATGAGACGCTCCGCATGGGCACCGGTGACGATTTCCAGATTGGCGCGCGACTTCACCGGTCTCAGGAAGGCTTTTGAACTGTTCCAGCGCCAACCGGAACGTTGGTTCACCTCAAAATAGCCGACGCCGGTATTGTCGCCGGAGTTGAAATCGTCCGTTGCAGGAATTCCAGCCTCAGTCGCAGCGCGCGCAAAGGCATCAAGAATGTCCCAACGCAAACGCTGTTTTTCAACGCGCCATTCGCCGCCGCCAGTATGGAGCCCGTCATCGGTTGCTGCCTGCTCGCCGTTCAGCCTGTAATTGTCTTCATGGGCTTTGAAGTCTTCCAGTGAGGCGGACCATGACCATTCGTTCTCGCCGGTCTCATTTGCCCATTGATCGTAATCGCGGGCCTGGCCACGCATATAGATCATGCCGTTGATCGACGAGCAGCCGCCGAGTGTGCGTCCACGCGGATAGATCAGCGAGCGGCCATTGAGGCCACTTTCCGCTTCAGTCCGAAACCGCCAATCAGTGCGCGGATTATCGATACAGTAAAGATATCCGACCGGAATATGGATCCAGTGGTAATTGTCCTTGCCGCCGGCTTCCAAAAGCAGAACGCGTTTTGTCGGGTCAGCCGAAAGCCGGTTGGCGAGGAGACACCCCGCCGTTCCGGCTCCGACCACGATATAATCGAAGCGTTTGTCCATGATTGCACCCGATTACTTGGCGACCGGCATGGCAAACTCGGCACCGTCCGCCATATCCGCGGGCCAGCGCTGCATGATGGATTTCTGCTTCGTGTTGAAGCGGACGCCTTCTTCACCATAGGCGTGCATGTCGCCGAAAAGGCTCTTTTTCCAACCGCCAAAACCCTGCCAAGCCATCGGCACCGGAATTGGGACATTGATGCCGACCATGCCGACCTGGATTTTGCGGCCGAAGGTCCGCGCAACCTGCCCATTGCGGGTGTAGCAGCTCGTTCCGTTGCCGAATTCGTGGGCGTTGATGAGGTCGATTGCTTCTTCAAGTGTATCAACGCGGACGCAACACAGAACCGGGCCGAAAATCTCTTCCTTGTAGATTTTCATGTCCTTCGTGACATTGTCGAAAAGGGTCGCGCCCAAGAAAAAACCATCTTCATGATCTTCGACTGTGAAACCACGGCCATCAAGAAGAAGATCAGCGCCTTCCGCAACGCCCGCGTCGATGTAGCCGGTGATGCGATCCCTGGCGACTGAGGTCACAATCGGACCCATCTCGCTGGTCGGCACCATGCCTGAGCCGATCTGAAGGGCTTCCGCACGCTCTTTCAGTTTCGGCATAATCTTGTCGCCCGCATCGCCGACGAGGACGGCAACCGATATCGCCATGCAGCGTTCGCCAGCCGACCCGTAGGCAGCACCGATCAGGCCGTCGACAGCCTTGTCGAGATCGGCGTCGGGCATGACAACAAGGTGGTTTTTCGCACCGCCCAGCGCCTGAACGCGCTTTCCGTTCCGTGCACCCGTCTCATAAATGTAATTTGCAATCGGGGTCGATCCGACAAAAGAGAGCGCTGCAACATCCGGATGATTAAGAAGCGCATCAACCGCGACCTTGTCGCCCTGAACAACGTTGAAGACACCATCCGGGAAACCGGCTTCCTTCATCAGTTCCCCAATCAAGAGCGACGGCGTCGGATCGGTCGGGCTTGGCTTCAAAACGAATGTGTTTCCGCAGGCAATCGCCACCGGATACATCCAGGCTGGAACCATCACCGGGAAATTGAACGGTGTCACACCGGCGACAACGCCAAGCGGCTGGCGAAATGTCCAATTGTCCATGCCGGTTGAGACCTGATCTGAAAAATCGCCTTTCAGAAGCTGCGGGATACCACACGCAAATTCGACGACATCGATCCCACGCTCGACCTCTCCTTGCGCATCGGAGAAGACCTTTCCGTGTTCTTTTGTGATCGCTTCGGCGAGTTCATCTTTCCGCTCATTGAGAAGGTTCAGGAACCGGTTCATCAGCCGGGCGCGTTTGATTGGAGAGGTTTCAGCCCAAGCAGGAAATGCCTTGCTGGCGGCGGCAACGGCATCATCGACATCCTGAACTGAGGAAAGGCCCACGGAACCTGTCACCTGGCCAGTTGCCGGGTTGAAGATATCCTGGCGCTTTCCACTGGTCGTGGCCACCGGATGACCTGCAACATAATTGTCGACTGCCATAACGCCTTCAGCACCGGTTTTTTGAACGTTCATGTCTTCCTCTCCCATCCTCTGCGATGAATCTGTTGCACCGCTTTTGTTTTCCTCTCCCAACAACACCACGCTGCTGGGCAATTTCAAATTAATTAGACCGATCGTCTAGTTACAATTACAAAAAACTCAGACCCGGATCAGTGTCAAAAACGCTTCGGCAAAACGATCCAGGGGGCGCGCATTCCTCTCAAGCTTTGCGCGCAAGACCGCACCTTCCCAACCAATCCAGAAGGCTTCGGCCATAGCTTTGCAATCAATCGAACCGGGCACCTCGCCCGCATCCTGCGCTTCACGCAGGCAGTTTGCGAGACGGCTTTCCCATCCGGTAAAGACGTCGATGAGGCGCTGACGATAGGATGTCGGGAGAACCGACATTTCCTGACCGAGATTGCCGATCAGGCAACCTCGATTGAAATCATAGCGCGCCATTCCATCCCGTGACTCTTTGAAAAACCTATGTAAACGCTCAAGCGGTGACAGACTGCCGTCGAGAAAAATCCGATCAAGCCTACGCACAAAAAACTCATCATATTCCTGGATGAGCGTCAGACCGAACGCTTCCTTGCTTTCAAAGTAATGGTAGAAGGAGCCCTTCGGCACACCCACCTTTTTCAGCACTTCATCGAGACCGGTCGATGCGAACCCTTTTTCCGTCAGAGAGACGACGCCCGCACGGACAAGATCGCGACGCGTTTCATTGGTGCCGACGAGATGCTTCGGCGGGCGCCCACGACGCTTTTTCGGTGCCGGCTCCGATCCGGCTTCAATGTACACTGCTTTGTTCATGGGATTTTAATAGACGCGCGGTCTAATTAAATCAAGCGGAATTTTGTCGTGTTGCGCTGGATTGCGCAAACATCTCGATCAAGAAATGTTCATCCGCATACAAATACCGTGTTCGAGGAGTGCCTGAAGGCTCAGGGAGCCCTGCCCTCAACCACAGATCCAAGGCGAAAAGCCCTCACCGCTCTTGCGTCAGCCACCATTGATGCATGGCTTCAAACACCGGTCTCAACTTCTTCCCGTCTTCGGTTGCTGAATACTCAACACGTGGCGGGATTTCCGCGTAGACCTTGCGGTTGATGAGGCCGTCCGCCTCAAGGCTGCGCAATTGTTTCGTCAACATTGTCTGGGTAATGCCATCGATTTCTCGGCGCAGATCGCCAAAACGCTTCGTTCCCTTGAAGATCAGGGTTTTCAGGATCGATAATTTCCATTTGCCGCCGATCATCGAGAAAATGATGGGAGCCGGGCAGATATCGTCTTCGCCGCCTTCGCTGTGTTGAGTTTCTCGCCCATAAGCTTCAGCCATTCTCACATCCTAATAGTATCAATATAATACGTAACTACGAAAATACTGCCTACTTTTCAAACAGGTGTCAGGATGCAATCTCTGATGAACGATCGCTTGTTACAAACACGAACACTGGAGGAAGGCACCATGCACATCATCTTGCTGAAATTCGGAGAGAACAAAGCGTCAGCGCCTGACCATATGGAGGGACATAACTCATGGGTCGCACGCGGCGTGTCAGACGGCGTTTTCCAGTGTGTTGGGTCACTCGATATCGGCGGCGGGTTCATCCTTGCCCATGGCGAGGATGACGAAAGGCTCCGCGCCCGTGTTGCGGAAGATCCGTTCGTTCAGGAAAACGTTGTCACGGCGGAAGTTCACAGCGTTGACGTTAAACGAACCCAACCACAGCTCGCCTATCTAGCGTAACGGGTGCCTGGACGGGTTGATACTCTTGAGAAGTGATTTGGCCCCTCCGGCTCAGCCCTCTTCCCCCAACGCATTCTTGAGGCGACGGCCAGGGCCCGCCTGATGGCCTCAGGAAAATCAATGCTCTATTTGTTTTACCTTGTTATGGACCCGCTGGTTTTGTAATCATTGGTCTTGATTTTCATTTTTGTTTGAGTCGATTGATCAGAAAGACCGTATTCATGAAGCAATTTTCCAAAGTCATTTCATCTATGGTCTTTCTGGTTTTTCTATTGGTTGTGCTTGCGTCAAATCCGGTGCTAGCGCAGGCGAGCAAAGAAAAACTGCAGCGCGTCGAAACGCTGATGGAGATCTCGGGCGCGAACGATTTGGTTGCGTCCGCGTCCGATCTAATCCGCGGACTATCGGTGCCTGTTAAAACCCAGCGGTACAAAAAAGCGATCGAGAGGGCCTCCAAACGGTCTTATAAAGCGCGAGACATGCAAAAACGGCTTACCGCAGAGCTTGCCCAACGCCTCCGTGATAGGGAAGTCGAAGATGCCCTTTCCTTTTATCGGTCCGACCTAGGACGGCAGATCGTGAAGCTTGAGACGCGTCACCGATCTCCTGGAGCGAAAAGGAAAGGCAAAATGAATATTGCCGAAATCGGCAGGAAAATGGAGGCTAACACTGAAAGGGCCCAACTGGTGAAAGGCCTGGTCAAGGACCTGCGCCTAGTTAAGATTTCCCGGAGTATGGGAAAGGGAACCCTTTATGCAATGACATCTGCGTTTTACGCATCTGGCAAATTAAGAACTACGCTAAGCGAGGCGCAGTTCAGGGCGCGAGTGGAGAAGATGACCGCTCCGTTTCTCCGTATTATCGAAAAATCCACCCCGTTTGAGGCCTTCCATACCTATCAGTCCGTGTCGCTTGAAGGCCTCAAGGGCTATCGCGCCTACCTCGCAAGTTCTTCCGGTCGGAGATACTACAAGAAATACATGCAGTCCTTTGAAAAGCTGATGACCGAGGAAGCCGAAAATTACGCGGCGTCGGTTGTTGCGGAGCTCGGAAAGAGTTGATTTCGAAGCACGACTTTGAGCCAACTCAAAGAAAACAATTTCACAAACCTGAACCGACTAACGATATCAAAGCCAACGTCACCCTGAAGCTCTAAGGTCAAATTCGGGATGAACGATGCAATGTCAGGTTTGATTGTGCTGTGAACCCTTACTGGTTCAAAGAAAGCGAACGATCAACACATTCAGGCCTGAAACCCTCAATATCTTGTTGATGTCAGATCGGGGATGTCAGACCGGGTCAGTTCGGCTTTGAAACTGTTGATGGCAAACCTTTAATATCGAATGCCGAAACCTTTCACGCCGCAATCACCACTTATGAGACTACCTATTCGGTTTTCATAAAACCTTACGATGCAAGGCTCCCCGAAGATCCGCTCGATCTGCCCGGAGATCGAAAATGTTTTCTTTACACCAGTAAAGACGGTGAAAGCACGCTGGTCGACTTACACCATTTCAGCGGCAAACCCGTTACCCTTTCAGAAAGACAATAGCACCGGGCAGATAAGCGCGAGGAAGGTCCATTCCGACCGGAAGCGCGCGGCCGGTCGCAAGATGATCCGGCAAGAGGTGCGTATGCGGTCCATCCGGGGAGCGCGCGCCAGGTAGCGGGATCTGTCCCTGGACTTCGATCCGTCCAAGTGCGGAGTCTACGACGCGCGTTGGGCTTTCAGCCAGAAGCGCCGGGCCAATCTTCGGGAGACTGTCAGCGAAGGCCAGACCATTTGCTTTTTCGAGAGCGTCGCGCGCGGCACCGTCTTCAACCCGAACGCAAAACCGCCCTTCCTTTCGACCAAGCGCCAGGTCAAAGAGCCGGGTTCCGGCATCGTCAAGCAAAGCACTGTCGTCATCTCCGAGATCAGCCAGCCCTTTAGAGACAGGCAGCCGCCCGGCTTCACGCTTCACGGCAAGAACAATGCGCCGCTCTACCTCTAGCCCGGGCGGATCGAAGGTAAGTGCCCGCACATGGTCGTTGATCCTCATCGATATCGCGCCCATCCGCGTACGTGCGACCACACCATCATCCTCAACGGCCACGTCGATCTCGGCTTCAGTCGGCAGTGAAAACTCGGCTGTCGCTCCGACAACACCGATGACG
The DNA here is from genome assembly GCA_039180865.1 of Pseudomonadota bacterium. Classification (GTDB taxonomy): domain Bacteria; phylum Pseudomonadota; class Alphaproteobacteria; order Rhizobiales; family JACESI01; genus JBCDCU01. The sequence goes on from JBCDCZ010000007.1 coordinate 11,462, forward strand.
CACTTTGCACGCCCCTCCTTCAAAGACCGCACAACAAGGTCGCGGATCTGATCCGTTGTCCAGGGCAACCGACGACAGGAAACACCCAATTGAGTAAGCCGATCCGGGATCTGATCCCAGATTCCCTCGCGCCGCAGCTCTGGATAGGCCCGCCATTCGGCGATCTCATATCCAGTCCGGCCACAGCCTAAGCACCAGCCTGTGCTTTCATCGAGTTTACAGACGCCAGTACAGGGGCTTGCCACACTCATGCGACCTCCTCTTTGTCATAGGAAAGCGCGGCGATGATCGCATCAAGACCATCTGTAAGTGCCGCCGGGCCGGGTTGTAGGATGAGCGGCGATTTGATCTCGGTAATGCGCGCCGATTGGACAGCGGGTATCACATCCCAGCCGGGGCGGGCTGCGATCTTCTCAGGCCGCACTTTCTTGCCGCACCATGAGGCGATGATGACGTCTGGCTTTGCCGCAATCACCTGATCGGACGTGACAATGCGATTGGTCGCGGCGGCCTCCTTCGCATAGGAAGGAAAGACCTCCTCCCCACCCGCGATCTCGATCAGTTCAGACACCCATTTGATGCCTGATATCATCGGTTCGTCCCATTCCTCGAAATAGACTTTCGGGCGGGAGGATTGCGGAGCCTTTGCCGCGATCTTTTGAAGACGATCTTCATAATAATCGGCAAGATCCGCTGCCCGCTCACCCTTACCAACAGTCACGCCAAGATGGCGGATCATCGCCAAAATGCCGGCAATGTCGCGCTGATTATAGGCAACAACCGTGAGGCCCTTCCGGATAAGCTCAGCCACGATATCGGCCTGCAAATCCGAGAATGTCAGAACCAGATCCGGTTCGAGCGCCAGGATCTTCGGGATATCAGCGGAAGTGAAGGCCGAAACGCGTGGCTTTTCCTTGCGCACACGCGAAGGCCGAACTGCATAGCCTGAGACGCCGACGATCCGGTCTTCCTCGCCCAATAGATAGAGCGTTTCGACGGTTTCTTCGGTGAGGCAAACAATGCGATTAGGCGGGAACGACCGCACCGGGTTAAAACGCCGCGCGCCGTGCCTGAGCTCCGCCCCGCCGATGAGGACCCGGTAACTTCAAAGGTAAGGGTTCGAGCGGGGTACGAATGGACGCCGTTAGAAGATCGCAAAAGACGGTGATCGCCGGAGACGTCTCCGCGAACGGAATGGCCATAAAGTAAGCCCGCATCGCCTCATGACGGTAGTCCGCCCTCATAGGAAGTCCGTCCAGCCATTGGATGTAGCCCAATTGGCCGAGTTCCAGCGCCCGTTCGGGCGTGACTGTGCCTATGTCCAGTTGATTGATCGTTTGTTCAAGAAGCATAGCGCCCTCCGCGCAGCAAGGGACGGGCACTTATGGGACGACATGCTTGATTAGGCCCTTTTCGGTCCATCACTGTCATTCCTCCCATGGGCACCCCGCCCGGGTTTCAGTGGCAACGGCGCTGACCTTCAGCACCGGGGATGGCAGGTCTCCTGACTTGCGGATCATGGCGTTCCCGGCCCTTCCCAAGCCTTGAAGGCTCAGTGGTCTTGCCGGGGCGCTCACCGCTTACAGTTGCGGGGGCAGTCACGGAATTGGGCTTCGGCCCGCACCGTGTTCCCTTTTCATCCCGCCCGATCTTTCGGACCGTTCGGGAACCATCACAGTCGATAGTCTGGAAAGCTCTGATTCAAGTCAAGAGCGAAGAGGCGTTTCATAACATTTCGCGTAAGAGTGTGCCGTCTTCCCTCGAAAACGCTTCCAGCCACGATCCATTGCTGGATTGCCTGACGCTGTCAGGCCCATGCGCCCGATCGTAATTCTCTTTCGCGAGATCGAGGGCGGGAAAATTTTGCTCGGCCCACGTATCGAGGGCACTCAGCGCCTCGCTGAGGGACCGACCGAGATCGCTCAACTCATAGGTGACATGTGGCGGAATTGTTTTTTCATCGCGCCGGACGATCAGACCGTTTCTCTCCAATTACCGCAGCGTCTGGGTCAACATCTTCTGGGATATGCCATCGATCCGGCGCAACAAGGCGACGTTTCGCATCGGATGGTCCGCCAAAGCGACCAGGACAAGCATGATCCACTTGCTCGCAATCAGCTCAAGGGCACGGCGGACCAAGCAGTCTGCATCAAAAACGCTCGGGGTGTTGTTGGTTTCGATCATGGGGGGCTCGACAGGCACCAAAAGGTGCGTACTTGCAGTTGCGTTTCGATCACTTATCTCTGGGCGCGATATCATGATCAAGTGAGAGGTGTGTGCATGAAGGCTCTGATCATCAGTTCCAGCCCGCGGCAAGACGGCAATTCGGCCCTTCTCGCAAAAGAGGTTCAGCAAGCGCTGCGAGAGGCCGGTCACGGCGTGACATTTGTTCAGGCGGATCAGGCGATCGGCGCTTTCCTACGCGATTGCAGACGCTGCCGACTGCCGAACGGCGATTGTGCTATCGAAGACGGCTACCGGGATCTGTTTTTGGATTCGTACCTTCCCGCTGATGGCCTGATCGTCGCCACCCCGATTTACTGGTACGGTATGTCGGCGCAGCTCAAGGCCTTCTTCGACCGCATGTTTTGCTATATCGCCGCCTCCTATCCGGGAGCGAATGACATCGTATCGGCCATGAAGGGAAAGCGCATTGGGCTCGTCTTGAGTTCGGAAGAAACGTATCCGATGGTGTCGGGCGGCATTGTTCATCAGATCCAGGAATTCAGCCGCTACACGCATTCTACATTCGTCGGCACCGTCCACGGCTATGGTAATTCACGCGGGGATGTGACACGCGATCCCAATGAGCCCATGGGCCAAGCGCGCGCTTTCGGTGAAACGTTCTTCGAGGCGCACGCAACGGATTACAAAATCGATACGCCACGGCCCGGCAAAATGTGGGCGGAGCCGTCGTGAGGTGATGGAAGCGATCTCACGGAAGACCCCTCCATAAAGGCCCCATCCCGGACCCGTCATTATGTCTTTTAGCAAACCAATTCTGCACATGGTGAGCGGCAAGATCGCATCCGGAAAGTCGACGCTTGCGGGAAGGCTCTCGGAAGCTGACGGAACGATCCTGATTGCTGAAGATGACTGGCTTGCCGCGTTGTTCGCGGATCAATTGGTGGCACTCAAAGATTACGTCCGCTACTCAGCAAAACTCCGCGCCATCATGGGGCCGCATGTTGCCTCGCTCTTGAATGCGGGCGTCTCCGTCGTTCTCGACTTTCCGGCAAACACACTTGAACAGCGCGCATGGATGCGCGCTATCCTCGATCAGACAAATGCAGCACATAAGCTCCATGTGCTCGATGTGCCGGACGCGCTCTGTTTGAAGCGCCTGCATGAGCGAAACGCCAGGGGCGATCATTCCTTTGCCGCAACCGAACAAGAGTTCCACACAGTCTCGCGCTACTACGTCCCGCCCTCGCCGCAAGAGGATTTCATGCTTGTTTACCACCATGAAGCAGATTGACTGAAAACGAGGAGTGCAACAGCAAACGACAAAGCCGCATTGGGACAAACATTGACGCCACCTATTCAAGAGATCGTGGAACTTGTTACATCATAACATCGCCACCCCCGAAGGAGATCCTCGATGAATTATGATGACGGTGCGCCATTCGAAGTGGCGCGGTATAGGCACATGCAGAAAGCCCTTCCCGGCGTCGAAACGCTCTACACGCTCATGCTCGCGCAAATCGAAACGGCGCTTCCGACCGGCGGTAATGTGATGGTGGTCGGCGCTGGCGGCGGTCGTGAGGTCGAAGCGCTTCTCGGAAGCTCGTTCGACTATGTTATAACTGGCGTCGACCCATCCGCCGAGATGCTTGCCATTACCCGATGGTTCGCGAAAAAAAGCGGACATGAAGATAGATTGAAACTTGTTCAGGGGCTCACAGAAACCGTTGCGCCACCGGAGACTGGGTTCGACGCCGCAACGTCCATACTGGTTATGCACTTTCTTCCCGACGATAATACTAGTAACGGAAAACTGGCCTTTTTGAAGTCAGTTAGGGAACGGCTCACTTCGGGCGCGCTCTTGGTCCATGCTGATGTGAGCTTTGATACCTATCCCGATGAGATTGAAGGCGTCTTTCTGAACCATGCCCGTCTGGCAGGTCTTAGCGAAGACGACGCTGCCGTCGGACCAAAGACGATTGCAACAATGCCAATCATCGGAACAACACGTTTGACGGAACTCTTCGACGAAGCAGGTTTCTCCCAGCCAACACTGTTTTATCAGGCGCTTTGGTATCGTGCCTGGATAGCAAAGGCAGTTTGACCTGACGCAGATCTCCCGCGCCTTCTTCCCCTTTTTTGGCCTGTATTAGCGGGGTAATACCCGCGCCTACCACTTCGATGCTATGAGCTGTCGCAAGGAGACACCATGACCAAACTCGCCCATTCAATGATCCGCGTTCTTGATGAAGAGCGCTCGCTTGCTTTTTACAAAGCGGCCTTCAATCTTGAGGTGAAAGACCGGCTCGATTTCGAGGCGTTCACGCTGATCTATCTCGTATCGGAAGGGTCCGCCTTCGAGCTTGAGCTTACCGTTAATAAGGGCCGCGAAGACCCCTACGATCTTGGCGACGGCTATGGCCATGTCGCTGTCGTCGTGGATGATCTTGAGGCCGCCCGCGAAAAGACAATTTCAGCCGGTGCCGAACCGAAAGACATCGTCGATTTCAAACCCGCGGGAGAGCGCATCGCGCGCTTCTTTTTCGTCGCAGACCCCGATGGCTATCAGATCGAAGTCATCGAAAAAGGCGGGCGCTTCCAATAGGCCCGCACCAATCTCAAAGAGGAGGATGAGATGCTTTATCTTTTGAACTTTACCGTCGAATACGATGCCACCATGGCACAGCAGGGCTTGCTCGGCGTCTGGGCCGAAGAGGCAGAAGCAGCGCTCGGCGCAAAATCCGCCGGTGTCGTCAAGGATCTCTGGAAGGTCGTCGGCGAACGCAAGGTCGTGGCCGTCGTCGATGTGGAAGATCCCGACACGCTTGACCGCATCCTCTTCGATCTTCCGATCATGCAGAAAATGGGGCACCATGTGAATGTCGAGGTGAAGTCGCTCCGCCGCTACGAAGACTTTGCCGCCGACGTCAAGGAACGCCTCGGACGCTGAGCAAAAGACAATGTGCCAACTTTTCACAGATGCCGATCCGGCGCTCTGGACACCGCAGACACGGTCGTTCCGCATGGATGGCATGGTCACAAGCGTGCGCCTGGAAGATCTCTTCTGGCGCACCTTGGAGACGATTGGAGAACGCGACGACCTGACTGTCCCGCAGCTTCTCCACCGTCTTTACAATGAAAGCCTCGATGCGGGCCACGATGTGGGTAATTTCACATCGTTCCTGAGGGTCTGCTGTATGCGCTATCTCGACCTTCAATTGCGCGGTCTCATCCCGGTGGAAAGCCATGTGAAGATCTCGATGCTTCCTGCGCCCGATATTCTGGAGATCGAGAATACCGCCCGCAAGGATAGTGCGCCGAAACTCTGAGGTGATCAGGTTTGCGGCGCCTCTTCTGCCGGGATCGGGCAGTCGGTGCAAACGCGTTTATCGCAAAGACGACAGAGCGTGTGGCGATCACCTGCCGTCGTTTCCATCGACGCAAGCATCTTGGAAAGAAGGACCGCCAGCGTCTCCTGCTCCGCATCATCAAGCGCGATGAGGAGTGGCCTTATCGCCGCAAGACGTTCTTTCAAAAGATCTTCGCGGACCTCCCCGCCCCTTCCGGTCAGATAGAGCGCTATTGTCCGTTTGTCCTTGCCCGACCGACGTTCCACAAGGCCGTCCGCGATGAGCCTGTCAACGAGGCGTACGGTCGCCGAGTGGGAAAGACCGAGAATGCGCTTTAACTGATCGTTTGATGGCCCGAAATCATATCCGATGACAACGAGCGCCGCCGGAGTCTCCCCGCCATGGCGCAGGATATTCTGTGCTGCATCTTCGATGCGATCAGCAACATAAAGCCCAACAACACCTAGCAGATTTGTAGTTCGATCGATCATTCCGCGAAGAATATGTGCGGAATGCACGAATTTCAACTTGACAATATGTGCGCTCCGCACATGATTAATCAGAGCACAAGCGGAGGACACACAATGCCGGACAGGATGAGACGACGTTTCATTTTAGGCGCTGGCCTTTGCGCAGCCGGCGCATTTGTCGGTGAGAGCCATGGTCACAATCTCAAACCCGGTCCCGATGGCCTTTCGCTCAGCGCTGAGGGCTGGGATGCGGAGAGCCCGCCGGAGCTGGAGTTCCTGTTCGAAGCGCGCGTCAAACTTCACCTTCCGCCGATGGATGTCGGTCCGACCGCGGAAGGCCATCGCCTTATCTATTTTATCAAAGGCGGTACATTTGAGGGCCCTCACCTTCGCGGGCGGGTCGTACCGGATGCCGGTGCGGACTGGGTGCGTATCCGGCCTGACGGGACAGGCGTCCTTGATGTGCGCTTTTCCCTCGAAACGTATGATAAGGCGCTTCTCTATGTCTCCTGGCAGGGCCGCTTCTGGTCTGCGCCCGAAGATTTTCCCTATGCGACCGATCTAGAAAAACCGGACGAACCGGAAGGTGCCTGGCGCTATTATTTCCGGGCAGCTCCGATTTTCGAGACCGGAGATCCACGCTATCAATGGCTCAACAACATTGTTGCCGTCACGAAATCCAGAACCGGCGATGGCGGGCCGATCCACCGCGTTTTCCTCGTGAAGTGACTTCTGGAATCCGGTTTCCTGTGGATCCCGCAAGCGCGACGACAATGCCCCGCAAGTATCGGGTGGCCGCCCTGCCCTCGTTCTGAAAGAATGCTCGAGTAAGGATTTTTCGAAGGTATCTGACGATGGCCGACACCGACGACACCATTCACTTCTCACTTTTTCCAACATCGCTCGGGGAATGCGGCATTGCCTGGCGTGGCGAGACAGTGATCGCCACGAGCCTTCCAGAAAAGAGCCCTGGTGAGACCGCCCGGCGTCTGGCTGCTCAAACGGGCGGCACAGAAGCGGACCCGCCACACGCCATTCAGCGAGGCATAGACGCGATCAAAGCCCTTCTCGAGGGCGAGAACACCGACCTCACCTTCATCGACTGCGATTTCAGCGGATTGGATGATTTCGCGGAGAAAGTCTATGAACTAGCGCTCACGATCCCGCCGGGCAAAACGCTCACCTATGGTGATATTGCCTCAGAGCTCGGCGACAAGCAGCTTTCCCGCTCCGTCGGACAGGCGCTTGGCCGCAACCCGTTCCCGATCATCGTCCCATGCCACCGTGTCGTCGGGGCGGGTGGGAAGCTCACCGGCTTTTCAGCAAATGGCGGTGTTTCGACGAAACTTAAAATGCTCGAAATCGAAGGCGCAGAGGTTGCAGGACCACCGTCGCTCTTCGATGATCTGCCGCTTGCGGTGAAACCAGGGTGATTGGCATGGTGAGGTAAGAGTTCACAACCTGAATTCAGGGAAACTTTTGTTTGCCGGGTGCGGAGGATTTCCAGGTCAAACGTACTTCGGGCGAGAGCCTTTCCCAAATGTGCTCCGGTATGCCATTCGAAGTCTTTTCCTGAATGTCGTGTCTTTCTCCACCACGGAGAAACCACCAGAACACTTCCAACCCGCCTTGCGTTTCGATGAATTCCATCCACCCTTCGGCAATCAGATTGTGATCGAGATCGTATACGCCAATTCCGGAAAAATTCTCGATTTCTCCGTCTAGCCAACTGGTTCTGTGCCCTTCAACACAGCTTCCTGACCAGTCAAAATGGACCACTTTATCTCGAATCTTCCGTTTCGAGCGCACATAATGGTTTAAGTCGTCGAGAAGCTGTCTTTCGACAAATTCCCTCAGCTCCGGTCCCATGCAACTAGCAAAGCCGAGGTCATTTGAAATTGAATTCGAACCACTCATAGACGTTTATTTAGACCGGAGTTTCAGGTGCGCATACTCATTTTGTCAGATCTGCATGATGACTTCTGGGCGGACTATAGGAGAGATCCGTTTAAAGGGATCGAAGAGAAGATCGCCGATCTCGATCTTCTCCTCCTTGCAGGCGACATTTCAAACAAACCAAAGGTTCGCTGGCGATATGCCTTTGAGCGATTATCGCACCTGATGCCACTGGAGCGGGTCGCAGTCTTTCCGGGCAATCACGATTTCTATGACTTCGAGATCGATGGCGAGGAGCGCCTTCAAGAAATCGCCAGTTCCTTCAGTGTCTCTTATGTCCAGAAAAAGCAGATTGCGCTCCCCGGTATCCGCCTTCTATGTGCAACACTCTGGACGGATTTCGAACTCGGTCCGGGAAGCGCGATCAATAAAGCGCAGATTGTTGCGCGCATGAACGACTACAGAAAGATCCGCGTCGCGTCGGACGGTTACAGAAAGCTCTCACCGTCTGACCTCATCGCCCGACACCGGGACCATCTAAGCTGGTTTGATGGCGAACTCAGCCGGCTCTTCGATGGAAAGACCTTTGTCGTGACGCATCACGCACCCCACCAATGTGTTCTCCAGGACTATTCCGAAGGGCTGGATGCTGCCTATGCCAGCGATCTCGGTGCCTTCATTCAAACCCACCAACCCGATCGATGGTTCTTCGGTCATAGCCATGGCGCGAAGGACGTTTCGCTCGGAAAAACGGAATTGCGTAATGTGTCGCTCGGCTATCCTGATGACGTCCCAGATCCGGGCCAGCGTATCACAAGCCTGATTTTCGAGATCTGAATCAATCTTTGAGAAACCCTGCCCTCAAAAAGTGCTGGCGGTCTTCCCGCCTCATGGATCGAGCCCCCGCAGAAGTGCCAACAATTGTTCGATATCGAGCGCACTTTTGTGCGATATGGATTTTTGAAGATTTTGCCAGGTACGAGCCGCTTCATGCAGCCTCTCCTCACCTGAAGCCGTCAGATAGAGGCCTCGTCGGCGGCGGTCCTCGTCAGATGTTTTGTCCTCAAGCAGCCCGTCTCTGACTAACGGTTTTAACGTGCGCGACATGGCTGATTGGTTCATGTCGAAGAAATCCGCCAGTTCCTGGACCGATGTTCCCGCGCGTGACGCGATCGCTGCGAGAATACCAAGTTGCCCGATGGTCAGGTTATGGCGCGAGAGAGCTTCGTCATAGGCGCGGCTGATCCGTCGTGTCGCTTTCCGCAACGCCAACGCGATACATTGGCCGTTGGTCAGGCTCTCAAGAGCAGCCTCGGCTTCGCCTTCCTTTTCTTCCGCGATCAACGGATTCCCTCTCGACGACAGTTAATTACAGGTATATGCATACAAATACAGTCATATGCATATTAATGGAGTTTTTTGATGTCCGAAAGCCCAACGCTTGAACCAAAAATCGGATTTGTCGATCCCGAAACCGCGATGGTCCTGACCGGGATCGAATTCATATCGGGCATGGGAAACGGCAATCTTCCTTTGCCACCGATGCTCGGTGTGATGCCTGCCAGACCACATTCCTGGAACGAAGGTCAGGTGGAGTTCAGGGCAAAGCCCGAGCACCGCTTTGCCAACCCGATGGGATCGACCCATGGCGGCTGGATCATGACGATGCTTGATACTGCAATGGGCGTCGCGGCACACAGCACGCTTGCCAGAGGCGAGAGCTATACATCCGTCGATACAAGCGTGCGGTTTGTGCGCGCGATTCCGATCGATGGAGATGAGCTTCGGATCATGGGGCGGGTTCTGTCACGCGGGCGCAGGATCATAACGGTCGAAGGCCGGATCGAAACCGTCGGCACAGGTGGTGAACCCGGTAAGCTCTGCGCGACCGGCACATCGTCCTGCATGGTACTTGCGATGCGTAAACCGGATCGGGGCGCATAGGCGGTGAAACAGATCTATGTTTTGATGCTCGCACCGTTCGCTTTCGCAACCGGTGCTTACGTCTTTGCCGGATTGCTCGAGCCCATGTCGGCAGACATGGGTGTGACAGTTGCGGCTACGGCACAGCTTCAAACGGCTTTCACTATTTCCTGTGCCGTCGGCGGCCCCCTTCTCGCACTCGGTACTGCGGGCCTTGACCGGCGCAAACTCCTCCTTGGCGTTTTGGCATTCCTCGCATTGGGAAACGCTTTGTCCGCCATCCTCTCCGGCTTTGGCGCGCTGATGGTGGTCCGGATTGCAACCGGTTTTATTGGCGCTCTGACATTGCCGGTCGCATCGGCCATGGCGGTCATGCTGATTGCTCCGGAAAAACGCGCCATTGCCCTTGCTGCGATCCTGTCGGGCAATTCGCTTGCCTTCCTGATCGGTATTCCCGTTGGCTCTCTTATAGGCGCGTCTTTCGGATGGGCTGCTTCGTTTTGGTTCGCAGCGTACCTGTGTCTCATAGTGGCGGCTTTGATCGCCACCAATGTCCCTGCAACCGATGCGCCACCGCGTCCGCCGAAGGGTGCCATCCGCACGGTGCTCCGGTGGCCTTTAACAGGTCTCATGGGCGTTACGCTCCTGACCTTCACAGCGACCTTTGCGACCGTCGGTCTGATCGGGCCTGTGGTAACGGCGTCGACCGGACTTACGGGCGCCTCGATTGGCTGGATGCAGGCACTGATCGGGATTGGATCGATCATTGGCCTTGCCCTTGGGGCGCGCCTGCAACGGACGGTCGCGCACCCATTGCCAATGCTCCTAGCCGGCATCCTCGTAACGCAGCTCATCTACACCTACACGATGCTTTTCTCCGCAAGCGGCGCCAACGGTATTACGCTTACAGCAATTGCCATCAGTGTCGGAGCTGCGTGCCTTTTCGCCTGCGCACCGATTATCCAGACGCGCCTTGCCGAAGCCGCCGGTCCTGCCGCCACCCTCGCCTTTGCGTTCAACGGGTCCATGATTTTTCTCGGGCAGGGTCTCGGGACGGCAATCGGTGGCAGTATCACCGCCTTACACGGTCTTTGGACGGTTGGCCTCGCGGGCGCCGCAATTGCTTTGCTTGGAGTGATGCTCGCCACACGCAACTTGTCCCTTGTTGAACCGACCGGCGCGTAAGCCTCCGTTTTTCCAAATCTGTGCTGTGTCCTTTCAACAGCGGCTCATCACGTCCGTGCCGAGTAAAAAATGAACACACCTGGGTTGCGCGGGCGCGGTGATGCAAGATGAGATGAGCGTCGATTACTGATACCAGTCCAGGCGTTGTTCTCGCGGTTACCCCAAGCCACAGATCGGAGAGCCGCCTGCAGACAGATGTTGACCGTTCAACCTGCCACCCATACGCCATCGCCCCGCCCCAATAATTTCGATGCAAAAAGCACATAGCGTTCTTCGAGATCTCTTGTGCGTTGGCGCGCTCAGGTCGCTCAATGCCTGTCTGCAAGTTTGGTCGACGGGTCTGTCGGGGCCTGCAACAAAAAACCTAGCGCATGAAGTTTTCTTCCGACCATGTTTTCAGTGCCTGGATATGCGGCAGTAGATCATGGCCGCGCTTGGTCAAACTGTATTCCACGCGCAATGGCATCTCATCATAAACCCGACGATTGACGAGCCGATCTTCCTCCAGCTTGCGAAGGGTCTGCGTCAGCATTTTCTGCGTTACGCCTTCCAAACGGCGACGAAGCGCTCCGAATCGCATCGGGCCGTTTGCAAGCGCGACGACTGCCAACATCGTCCACTTTTCCGCAAGCCGAACAAAGAGTTGGCGTGATGGACAAGCTTGCAGAAACGCGTCAGGCATAACGTCATTCGCACGGTTCATGTGGTAGTATCCTCCAGGTACCTAATTTACATTATAAACTAATTACGTTTTCTTCCCGACGCAAACACACGCACAGAAGAGGCATGGGAATGAAAATTGGAATTATCGGAACGGGAAACGTGGCCACGCGGCTGCAGCTCCTCTTCGCAAACGCTGGACATGATGTAGTTCTCGGTAGCCGGACGCCGGAGGCAACGCACGTTACCTACGAAAATGCGTGCGCTGGAAAAGATCTAATCATCCTCGCAATTCCGTTCACGGCAGTCGGAGGGCTGCTGGGCGAACTTGCACACGATATCGGCTCCGCGGTGGTCGTTGACGCGACAAATCCCTTAAATGATGATTGGAGCCCCTATCTGATGGGCGATGAAAACTCGGCTGGCGAAACCATCCAGGCCCTGTTGCCGGAAGCCAAAATCGTTAAAGCGTTCAACACGATCTTCGCGGATATCATGACGGCAGACGGGCTCACCAGAAAAGGGCAAGGCGCCACCGCTTTTCTCGCTGGCGACGATGATGATGCCATCGGCCGCGTGAGTGAGCTTGCAAGAAGCATTGGTCTTCGGCCCGTCCAGACAGGCCCGATAAAGAACAGCAGATATCTGGAAGCAATGGCCCATCTCAACATTGCGATCGCAGTTGGGCAAGGAGGCGGAACAAACGCCGCGATCATTTACGACATTGGGTAAACGCTCTGGGGGTGAACGCTCTGGGGGTGAGCACTCTGTGAGTGAGGATTTGGGCAGGCCATAAGTCTTGGCTGCTACCTGACCGCCAGCGACGGGCCGCCAAAGGTGGCCCGTCGTGCGTTACTCTGATGGCTGCGCGTTCGGAATAAAGGCGATCAGCCCCGTGATTGAGACCCTGTCACCCAGGTGATGAACACCGGCACGGATCGCGGTATTCCCTGCCTCTTCCCAACCCATCAAACCATGACTGAAACGGTTAAGCCGCAAGTTCCTTTTTGAGAAAATCCTCCACTGCGTCTGCGACCTCGACAGGGCGTTCTATCGCCGAGATGTGTTTTCCTCCGACAGTCTTGATCCAGCCTCTCGGTGCGCGAAGCGCCGCTTCAATCTGAGCTTCAACCGGGTACATCTCATCCTCTTTGCCGGCGATCACCAGAGTTGGGGCGGTCAGGTCATCCATTCGGTCCTTCAAAGGGCTGCCGCGCAATATGACCGATCTGACAGCGGCTGCGAGCGCCTTTGCGTCAGCAGCTTTCAGCATTTCGTGGAAAGACGCGGAATATGCGGGATTTCCATCAAGAACGCCTTTGGAAAAAAAGCTCTTCGCAATGCCATTCCTGAACATATCGGTCGATAACATCCACCGGGCGCCAAATGCGATGAAGCGCGCGGACAGTCCAGGGCTGCCACCATTAATCTCCATCGGCGTATTCAAAAGAAGAACGGCCCTTACCCGCTCCGGCATCGTCAACGCCAATTCCGCGGCTGTCAGACCACCCCACGAGGTGCCGCCGACGATTGCGTTTTCCAGTTTAAAATAGTCAAGGATATCCGCCATCGCACCAGCGCATTCCCCCATCGTGAATTCCGCGCCCGGCCCTTCGCTTCCTCCGTGTCCAGGCCCATCGATCAACAAAAACCGGTATTGCTGCCCCAGCTCTCGGACCAAATTCTCGTAGATATGATGATCGGTGAAGATTGACGGCCAGAGGACAAGCGTCTCGCTACCGCCACCAGTTTCCGACACATAGAGATTGCCCAATCGCGTCCGGACAATGTGCGATGTCGCGGTCGCAGTCTTGAGGGTCGTCATGATGGTCATCGTTCGCCTCCGTATATGTAATCATTGATTACATAGTCATCCTTGCACTCAAAGTAAACAGTGATTACAAGATCAATATGGAGCATGCGAAACCCCGATCATCCCATCACCATGGAAATCTGAAAGAGGCCCTTGTGCTCTATGCGCTGGAGGCCGCAAAAACCGGTGCGCTGGACGATCTGTCTTTGCGCAAGGCGTCCCGGGATCTCGGAGTTTCACCGGGGGCCGCTTTTCGCCATTTCGAAGACAAAGACACGCTTATGCGGACTGTTGCGAAGCGGGGTTTCGATGCGCTGGCGTCCGATTTTGAGGCCGTTCTTCCCTTTGACAGTCTTGCCGCTTCAGCGAGTGAAGCTCGAGCCCGATTTATTGCTCTTGGTCAGTCCTATGTGTCTTTCGCGCGCGCAAATTATGGGCTCTGGCGCTTGATGTTCGGTCCCTATGGGCTTTTGCCGGGGCAGCCGTTGGAAAGGCACTCAACCTATAGCTGGCTGGAAAAATCACTGTCGGAACTTGCAGACTTCGCCATCATCGCGCCCGCCGATCAGGAAAGCCGTTTCTTTGTCTGGTCAGCCATTCATGGATTGTCTGACTTGCAGGCATCACCGGCGGTTCCTGGCGAACCTGGCAAAGGGCTTGTAGAGATGCATTGCGACTTCATTATCTCAGCGCTTTCGCCAAAGGACCAGGTGTCGTAACGAACCGGGCGTTTTGTCCGGCAGCCTTTTCGGGAGATCCACAATCCTTCGAATTCCAGACAAACCGGCGCCGGAAAAAAGGCCGCCAGTGGCGGCCCTTCGTCGGTTACTCTGATGGTTGCTCGATCAGCGTGAAGCCGCCGGGCCCTGCTCCGTGATCAAGAACGGAAAACTCTCCATCTTTGGCAACAATGAAATGAGGAACGCCAGCTTCGGTAACAAAGAACGTCCCCGCCGGATAGCCGACAAGCGCACTTTCATCGAAGACCTCGCCAATGCCGACATAGACGGTGCCAGAGGTCACCCACGTCGTGAGCGTGTTCGGATGCGTATGGGGCGGGATGATCGCCCCCTCTTTCGCCCGCGCATGGGTAGCATAAAGCCCGGCTGCTTTGACATCGCCGTAAACCGTTGCCGTCTCGACAAGGTCGCTCACCGGCGGTTTGCGGTAGTCGGCTTTGTCCAAATCAATGATGTAGTGACTGTCGTGCGCTGCTGCCGGTGTCGCCATTGCAAGAGCGCATAAGATGAGTGTGGTTCTCATGACGCGTGTCCTCCTTTCCTCTGAGGGCTTCATTGAGACTTCGTTTCAGAGAGCCATTTGGAGAGGGCTGCAGCGACAGCCTCAGGCGCTTCTTCCTGCAGGGCATGAAGACCGGCGCCTACTCCCGCGACAGTCACGTTCTTCGCGTTTTCCGTGTTCCAGCGCGCCAGAGTTTCTGGATAAAGGCGTCCAGGTTCGGCGTAAAGAACGAGCTTTGGAACATCGCTTGAGGTCCACCAATTAACGCCTTTTTCGTAGAGAGCTCGGACTGCCTCCGGTTTACCGCCGATCGGAAGTGACCGGGACATTTCAAGCAATGGCAGGCGCCCTTCCGGTGTCCCAAACGGCCGGTCATATTCGGCTCGCACAGCCTCAGGCAAAGGTTCCGCCGTCATGGTCGGCAGGATGGTGTTCAACCAAAAATTATCCTGCAACACATTCTGTTCGGCATTCTCCTCACGGAGTGCGCGAAACATGGCCCCAACCCGCTCAGGCAGTTGGTCATAGGCCGGACGCGGATAAACGGGCGGCATCGCCCCCTCAAATTGAGCGAAGGCTGCGACATCGTCCGGGTTTTCGCCCGCAAACATGAGCGCGATGCCGGCACCCCAATCGTGGCCGACGAGGGTGATGTCAGAAATATCTAAGGCATCCAGAAACGCCTCCAGGTGGCGGGCCTGATCGTCGACACCGTAAAGCCCTTCACCGGCTGTGCTGTCACCGAACCCGGCAAGATCCGGCGCAATCAAACGGTAGTCCCCTGCTGGAAGGGCCGCGGTCACATTGCGCCAGATGTAAGAGGAGAACGGCAGACCATGGACGAACACGACCGCCCGCCCTTCGGGATTTCCGGTTTCCACATAGGCAATGCGGGCCTCAGACATTTCGATGAACTGTTTTTTCGGCGTCTCGTGAGCATGCGCTGGCACGAAAGCAGCTGATATCAATAGTGGAAGTGCGAGAAGCGACTTCAACATGGAACTCTCCTTTCATGAAAAATGGGAATCGGGACGGCGCCGTCTCAGCCGCGCGCGGCGTCCTCGCGTTCGGCAAGTGCGGCTTGGTCCTTTTCCGTTTCGGCATTGGTGCTTTGCGCGTGGGCGCCCAAATGGCAGCCAATCCCGCTTGCTGCCAGCGTTGGTCCGGCAAGCGCTGCAAGTGTGACAAAGGCCATTGCAAAGGTACGGATAAGCATTTCGGTCTCCTTCAGGTTTGAACGCGGAACGGCAGTGTTCCGGTGGCTGAAGAATGACCACGGCGGTGCGTTTTAAGATGCCGGGATAAAGGTTTTCTGTGACAGCGTGTTACAGGCCCAAACCGTGACACATGCTGTCACACAATTTCCTGCAGAGCCTTTCAAAACTCGGCTAGGATGGTGTCATGACTGAACGAAATGACAGTTTTCATGACGACACCATGCTGGATACGAGCGAACGCATTAAGGGTTCTCGCATGAGCGATGAGACTGCCACTCATATGATGTCACATATCGCCGTGGTCGATGATGATCCCGAAATCCTGCGCCTCGTCGCGCAGCATTTGCGCCGGTACAATTACAAAGTCACGACGGCGGAAGACGCTGCAGCCTTTCGCCGAGCAACCGGGACCGCGCGGTTTGACCTGGTCGTTCTCGATATCATGATGCCGGGGGAAGACGGATTATCGCTTTGCAGGGAAATCCGGACAACCTTGGATCTGCCGGTCATTCTCCTGACCGCCATGGCGGAAGAGACCGATCGCATCATCGGGCTCGAAATGGGGGCGGACGATTACCTTTCAAAGCCCTTCAACCCAAGGGAACTTGTCGCGCGCATCCGCTCGGTTCTGCGCCGCACCCATGCGCTGCCCCCTCTTGCCAAAGCCCCTTCCGGGCGTGTCGGGTTCGATGGCAAGGTTTTCGACATTGCGCGCCGTGAACTCATCGACGGAACGTCGACCAAACTCTTGTCCGAGAAGGAAGCCGGGATGTTGCAGGCACTCGTCGAGCACAACGGTGTTGTCCTGAGCCGCGACCAGTTGCTCGACATTACCCGAGGACGATCGTCGGATCTTTTCGACAGGGCAATCGACACACAGATTTCCAGATTGCGCCGCAAGATTGAGCGCGATCCTTCGGACCCCCGCCTGATCCTGACGCATCGAGGCGGCGGCTACAGCTTTGACGCGGAGGTAGAGTGGTTATGAACACTCCATCAATCTCACAATCCCGGTGGCGGGATAGTCTAACTGTGCAATCCGCCGCCCTGATGGTTGCCTGTTTAATCGTGGCTCATTGGGTTGCTGTCTGGGCCTTTTGCGATGAACGCGCAGAAATGTTGAGGATTGTTGCCACAGACTCCCTGGCACGGGAACTATCGCTTCTTGCTGACGCCGGTCCAGAGGCGGTCTTTCCTGCCCGTGAAGGGGTTCATGTTTGGACGACGGCGGATCAGATCACCAATCTTTCTGAAGCCCCCCTTGCGGCAGTGTCGTTGTTTGAAGAGTCGCAGAGCTCTTCTTTTCTTGCTGCGCGCGCCGAGACACCATCATCCGTATTGAATTGGCAGATAGGTCCGATGGGGGTTTCCGTCGCAGAGATCTCCTATGGCTCCGCAATCCTTTCGCTTCCGGCTGCCGAGGGACGCTGGCTCCATGCAACAATCGCAATGCCAAGCTGGACCGATCCCTGGGCACAACAGAACTGGTCCGCCCTTCTCTTCACTAGCTTTGCCTTGATCCTTGCGGCGATTGCGATTTCCTATCGCGTGATCAGGCCGTTGCGTGCACTCGCCGGTGCGGCGGAGAGCTTTGCCGGTGCGCAGGCGGAACCGGTCGCCGTTCAAGGTCCCGGCGAAGTGGGCCGCACACTTTCCGCCTTCAACACGATGCAAGAACGCATAAGTTCACTTATCGGCGAACGCACCCGCATGCTTTCAGCGCTCGGGCATGATCTTCGAACGCCAATGACGCGGTTACGGTTGAGGGCGCATCTAATCGAAGACACGGATCTGCGCGATCCGGTCCTTCGCGATCTTGATGAGATGGAAGGGCTAGCGGAAAGCGCCCTCGATCTCGCACGGGGTGCAGGCTCGGAACCCATGCAGGAAACCGACCTTCAAGCCCTCCTACGGGCCCTTGCTGATGACTTGAATGATGCGGGCATCCAAGTAGCGCTGAAAGACGTTCAGCTTGTACTCAAGCCTGTCCAGCGGGAAGGTCTTCGGCGCGCGGCCGCGAACCTATTGGAAAACGCACATCGCTACGCCGGTGGCGGGACGCTCTCGCTTCGTCGCGAGGACGATGCAGTCAGAATCATCGTCTCCGACAACGGGCCTGGCATTCCGGAAGATCGGCTCGGCGATGTGACAAAGCCTTTCGTTCGCCTCGAAACGTCGCGGGCTCGTCATACCGGTGGAAGCGGTCTTGGGCTGGCGCTTGCTCTTGCAACTGCCGAAGCGCACAGCGGCATGCTCACGCTCCAAAACCGTCCAGACGGCGGCCTTGAAGCCACCATCACATTGCCCCTGCAGAGCTAGCGCGCCAGTTTTGACATCATGAAAAACAGAAGGGATGTGAGGCCGCAGACAAGCGCTCCGAGCAGGTTCTGCAGGATTACCGCGTCATTCTTTCGGCAGTTCGGTGATCATCATCAGCGTGTAGCCGGCATATTTGCCTTCCGATTTTTCGGACACGATAACCATCGACGGCTTCTTGTTGCCCCGGTCGACGAACCAGTAAAGGTCGTTGCCGTGCTGACTCGTCTTGATGAACTTGAAGTTTTCTTTCAGGAGAAAATTGACCGTCGTCGCGATCTTGATGAAAGGCGTACCCTTTAAATAGACGAGGCACCCGCTTGCATAGATCTCGTCTTCGCTTCCCTCCTTGGCGGTATGGCCAAGCCCTGCGAAACCAACACCATCCCATGCAAAGATCGCTTGATCAGCAGTCGGCTTCTTAAAGCCGTAATCGCTGAAGGTTTTGTACGCTCCGGAATAATCAGGGGCCTTTGCAATGCATCCATCGCGAAAGGCCGCAAGTGCTAAACCCGCATCCGCGAAAGCGGAGGTGGCTGAAAGTGTCGTTGCGATGAAAGAGAGGGCGATGAGCCGCGAAAATTGTTTGAGCATAGTCTATCCTTTAAAGTTTAGACTTTGCTATCACCCGCACCTGCAGCTCACAAGCCAGCTCTGTTTCTATCCTGAAGATATGCATAATGAGTGGAGCGTGTGCCACACCCCACCCATTATGATCTGGATGTTTGACTGAACTGATTCCGGCCCGAGCCTAAGCCATTTTGAGATTGACGGCAGACGTCCTGCCGCGGCGGTCATCGGTCTCGAGTTCGTAACTTACTTTGTCGTTCTCGTTGAGCCCGCTAAGGCCGGACCGTTCAACCGCGCTGATGTGAACAAAGACATCCTTGCCGCCACCATCTGGTTCAATAAAGCCGAACCCCTTAGTATCATTGAAAAATTTTACCGTTCCAGTCGCCATTTCATTTCTCCTTTAAAATAGCTCTCTTCAAAACACACGTAGGCGTATGTCGTTGATTTCCTAGGCCGCTGCCTTCTTGAAACGCGGCTTTCCGCCCGGGCGTCTCGTGCGCCGACGGTGTTTTGCGGGTTTGCTGTTACGCTCATCCGACAAGTTGGCAGAATTAACTGTCTCCCGCGTTTTTTGCTTATCCGATTGCTCTTTCGCCTTTTGACGGAAGGGCCGCCCGCGTCGATGTCGTTTTGTGCGACGATCATCGCGTTCATTATCGTTTGCTTCGCCGCCCTGAACTGGTGCCACGCCCCCTTCTTCCGGACCGCCTTCAATCCTGCTCCCGGTGAGCTTTTCAATGGCCCGCAATAGATGCCTCTCAGATGCATCGCAAAGCGAGATCGCAACGCCTGAGCGCCCTGCCCGCGCCGTGCGTCCGATTCGGTGGACATAAGCCTCCGGCACTTCAGGAAGATCGAAATTGAAAACATGAGAAACGCCGTCAATGTCGATTCCCCGTGCGGCAATATCGGTTGCGACCAAAATAGCGACACGTCCGTCTTTGAATTGCTTCAAAGCCCGGTCGCGTTGGGCTTGTGTTTTGTCGCCATGGATCGCGGCGACATTAAGCCCGGCATCTCTCAAATGACGACAAACCCGATCCGCCCCCCGTTTTGTACGGGTGAAGACAACTGCGCGTTCAACGCTTTTCTCAGAGACAAGTTCTGTCAAAAGGTCACGCTTCTGATTACGGTCAACCAGTCGCACACTTTGCTCGATGCGTTCAATCGGCTTTGAAACAGCCGCAACGGCAACTTCAACGGGATTATCGAGAAAATCATTGGCAAGCCGCCTGATTTCTTTCGGCATAGTCGCTGAAAAGAGCGCTGTCGAACGGTCCTGCTGCAGGCTTTGCATGATTTTGCGAATAGCCGGTAGGAAACCAAGATCCATCATCTGATCGGCTTCATCGAGGACAACCGTTTCGGTCCAGTCGAGAGTGATGGCTCCGGTATTCATATGGTCGAGCAGGCGGCCGGGCGTTGCAACGATGATATCGACACCGGCGCGCATTGCTTTCACCTGAGGGCCGGGGCGCACACCGCCGACGATGAGCGCGACACTCACCCTCGTGAACTTCGAATAGGTACGAATGTTTTGAACAATCTGCGCGGCAAGTTCGCGGGTCGGCGCCAGAATCAGGGCCGAACAGGCTTTTGGCACACGCTTGCGCTTATCTTCTACAATGCTAGTCAGAACCGGCAACGTGAAGGCGGCGGTCTTGCCAGTGCCCGTCTGGGCGATACCGACCATATCCTGATCGTTCATGAGGACCGGGATCGCCCGGGTCTGGATTGGAGTGGGTGTTTCATACCCTTCGCCTTTAAGAGCACGAAGGAGAGGTTCGGCAAGGCCGAAGCATTCAAAATCGGTCAAATAATCTCGTCAATCAGCCGCATTCTTGGCGCTTTCAGCGCTGTGCAGCATTTGTTTTTATGGAAGCTTGCGCAGAACAGCGTCCGTTTGTTTCGCCTCATGGGCATCTTTCGACAACGGATCAAAACGATGAGCGCTGGAAGATTGTCAGCCGCTTACAAATGGAATCCACGCGCGCGCTGCGCCCCGCGTAGACCACGTCCCGATTGAAATAGCAAGTATTTTTATGGATCAGCAGCTGTTTGCAGTGAAATCCGAGTGATGGGCTTCTCACCGGCACATCAGATCTAGGTGAGCCTGGAAAGCGTTCCTGCAAGAAGCCGCTCGAGGAGACCGGAGAGCTGACCCAATTCATCCTCGCTCCAACGGTCCTGAAACACATATCCGGCGTGTTTCGCAAAGGTCGCCTTGGCCTCCGAGAGCTTAGTGTGGGCTGCGTCGGTCAGAACCACGAAGGACAACCGCGCGTCGCGTTCGTCAGCGTCGCGTCCAAGCAACCCGATCTTCTCCAACGGTGCCGCCATCCTTGTGATCGTGGAAGCGCTCACATGCATTCTTTTGGCAAGCTCAACACGTGCCAGTCGGTGCCTGGGCGCTTTCTCGAGATGGAGCAGCATGAGGAATTCGTTCACGGAAATACCGTGGACGGATGAGAATTCGCCTGCAAGACGGGCCCTGATCTCATCCGCCGATTGCAGGATTCGAAGGGCATTGGTGGTGGCTAGATCGGTCATAGCAATATATTTATTGCATATTGCTTGCACTTGCAAATATTTTGCAATTACCTTGCAATTAGATGTTTTGGTGTCGAGGGGTCTTATGGATTATGAGCTGATATTTTCGGTCGCTGGGCTTTTGGCGACCATCGGATGGCTGCTTCTCCTCGCCTCCCCCATTTTGCCCAAATGGTCAGACCGATTGGCTGGATTGGTTATCCCGGTCGCTCTCTCTATCAGCTATTGTGCGCTTATCATTGTCGCGCCACCGGAAGGCGGCGGTTTCGGATCACTCGCCGAGGTGGCCGAATTGTTCTCAGAACCTCAGGCTTTGTTGGCCGGATGGATACACTTCCTCGCATTCGATCTCTTCATCGGCGCCTGGATTTGCCGCAGGGCGCGGTCGGAGGAAATTCCCTTTTGGCTGGTCCTCCCGTGCCTTCCCATGACCTTTTTGTTCGGGCCCGCCGGATTTTTGGCGTTTTCGATGATCCGGGGCGTTAAGGCAGCTCGGTCGGTTAAGAATAAGAACGCGCTATAAGGGGATCTGACAGCTACATTACTTAGCGGAGTGCGGGTTCGGATCTTCTCCTTCAAGATACGCTTTCAGGCTGTGCTTGAAGAAATGGTTCCAACCGTCGGTGCAGATCTCCCAACAGTTCAATTCAGGCGTCAATCCGTCGTGCGTCATCAACACTTCGGTCTTGCCGCCAATATCCATAAACTCCCAGATGATTTTCGTTCCAAGCCATTCCTGCTCGATGGCTTCCGGTTGTCCGTCGACCTTGTGATGGGCGTCAACGCAGATCATTTCGATCCGGCAGCCCTCCTCCAGTGTCACGGCCTCGAACGTCCAGAACCCGAAGCCCGGAGGAAACCTTGCCGTCACTCTGTCTCCGACCTTCTCAAGCTTTCCCTTAGTAGTTTTGGTCCACCATTTGTCCATCCCGGTTGCAACCGCCTGAAAGCAATCGTGCGCGGAGGCTGTGACATGAATTTGCTCTTGATAGTTTTCAACCGATCTCGCCATTGGCTTCTCCTTAAAGCTCATCGGTATTCTGAAATAAAAGATAGAATTTGGTAAGTAGGCACTATTTTGGTACTAAAGGAGCAAATGCATACTATTGGAGTTCCTGATGGCTGGAGAGAGTGAAACCGACCTTTGTCCGGCGCCGCTTGTGTTCGCGATGATCGGCGGCAAATGGAAACTGTCGATCCTGCAAATCCTGATCTTCAAGGGGACCAAACGCTTCGGAGAACTGCGCAAGGAGATCCCGGCAATCACCCAGACAATGCTGACCAGACAGCTTCGAACACTTGAACAGGATGGCCTCGTTGAAAGAACGGTCTATGCCGAGGTTCCGCCCAAGGTTGAATATCGCGCAACCGAGGATGCCATGCGCCTGATGCCCGCTTTTGAGGCCATGCACCAATGGTGGGCGACACGGTCAGTGTGACCGGGCGGGAAGACCGCACTGGAGGTTGAGGTCCGCAGGTGAAAAGTCTTGTGTTTGGAAATTCCCCGCGCTTCCACCCCAGACCTGGATCATAAGTTGCATTCGCCTGACTTGCGGTGTTCATTCCTCGGGACACGAGACAAGGAGACCCTGCCATGAGCTTTGAGATATGGACGATCTATGTAGCAACCGTGCTTGCCTTCATGATAACGCCCGGCCCAAGCCAGCTCCTGATGCTCTCAAACAGTATGGTGCACGGCTTCCGCCCGTCGCTTGCAACCGCCGCCGGAGATCTTTCCGCCAATGCGCTGCAAATGCTTGCAGCCGGGCTTGGGCTTGCTGCGATCCTTGTCGCCTCGCAGGGTGCGCTCACGGTGATCAAATGGGCGGGCGTCGCCTATCTCATCTGGATGGGTATTCGCATGTGGCGGAATGCGGGACGCTTCAAATCAGGCACGCACGCAGGCCGTGCGGCGGCGAAACGGGTCTTGTGGTTGCAGGGCTTCATGACATCCGCCGCCAACCCGAAGGCGGTCGTTTTCTTTGCGGCGCTTTTTCCCCAATTCATTGACCCTTCGGCGCCACTTGCGCCACAGCTTCTGATCCTTTCGCTCACCTATATCGCGATCGACGGAACGTTCCTCGTAAGCTATGGCGCAGGGGCTGGCTATATCGCGTCGCGCCTCAAAGGTCGGGCAACAGCCATCGTCCACCGGGTCGGTGCGAGCTTCCTGATCGGGGCAGCCCTTCTGCTCGGGCTCAAGACCCTCCGCGAGGCGCAGTAACAGGCAACGCAAGGCCCACACACGAACCGCCAATTCGGAAAGCCC
This sequence comes from Pseudomonadota bacterium, assembly GCA_039180865.1. Lineage (GTDB taxonomy): Bacteria > Pseudomonadota > Alphaproteobacteria > Rhizobiales > JACESI01 > JBCDCU01. Next base: position 35,110 of record JBCDCZ010000007.1, read on the forward strand.
CATGCACTGGAAAAGCACGTCAATCTCGCTTCTTTGCGCACTTGTTATGTATTACATGGCGCAATTTACTGAAGCGCACCTCAAAGACGGCGGCATGGTCTGGTGGGGCGGATGGATCGCGGTCACGCTCTTTGTGATCGCTGCTTTCATCCTCATGCAACAATTGAAAAAAGCACGCTATCCCTCTGTGGCACTTCAGAATTTTACCGTTGCCCTTCGCTACACCATCCTGATCTTAACAGCCTTGTTTGTATGGGAGGCCCTTGCCCGCGGCATCCCGTTACCACCGGATATCATTCCCGCGCCCTCGCAGCTCTTCAAGTAGTGCCCAGACTGGCGCATCGCGTCTTCCTTATCCGCTGTCCTTTCAAAGAAAGAAAAAGGCCGAACTTAGAGCAAAGCCTATGGCGATAATCACCTTGCGGAGGAGTTCGACGCACTCAAATCTCTGAACCAGTCGGGCCGCGACAAAGGCCCCACAAATATTCCCGACCATCAGGGGGAGCGTCGTATCCCATTCGATAAGGTCAGCGCAGACGAACGTGATCACCGAGCCAACCGACAAGACCGAAGCAAGGAGGTTTTTGAGACCGTTCATACCGTGCAGGTCGCGATAACCTTGAAGGGAAAAGACGGAGAGAAGAACAATCCCCAATCCACCGTTGAAATAGCCGCCATAGGTTGTGGCCGCGAGATTGAGAAATGCGGATCGGCAAGGTGATGCGCGCCGTCCCTTTCCTGACGAGAGACGCCGAAGGATCGCAGGCGCGAATGCGAAGAGAAGGGTCGCGGTTAGCAACAGCCACGGGACCAGCGTGACAAAGGCATCGGCCGATGTCACCACCAGAAGACACCCGCCGAGGATACCGCCAAACGCGGCAAGCAGGATAACCATCCAAAGAGAAAGCGGGCCCTCCACACCGATCCTCGCCCGATAGGCCCAGACGCTCGCCATATAGCCCGGCACCGCCGTTGTCGTCGCCGTCGCATTGGCAGAAACCGGTGGCACCCCGGCCCAGATTAGGACCGGCAGCGTTATGAACGTGCCGCCACCTGCAATCGCATTCAAAACGCCGCACAAAAAACCCGCGCCGAAAAAAATAGCAATCTCCACCCTGGCTCACCTCCGGTTGTTTTTTGCGGAGATGACAGAAGTAAAAATTGGTCTAATAATTGGTCTGTTATGACATTGGTTTCATCAAAAAAGGCAAGGGTCGCCGACGCGTTGCGCGAAGCCCTGCCCAACCTCGCGTCCGGTGTGGGAGAGCGCTTGCCTCCCGAGAGAGACCTCGCGCGCCAATTGGGGTGCAGCCGCGAGACGTTGCGCAGCGCACTGACCGTTCTTGAGGATGAGGGCCTCCTCTGGCGTCATGTCGGTCAGGGTACGTTTCGTGGCACCCGCCCAGCCTCAGCGCCACTCCAGGAGAAGCTTCGAATCAACGCCACATCGGTCGAGGAGTTTGTAAAAGCGCGCCTATTGATAGAGCCCGTCGTCTCCGGCGAAGCAGCGCGCAACGCAACACCACAGGATGTCTTACGGCTTCAAGCCTGTGTCAGAAACGGTCGGCTTGGTGCCGACAGCTTTGCCTGCCAGAAAGCCGATGATCTCTTCCATCGCACAATCGCAGACGTCGCGAAGAACCCGGTTCTCTCCTCAGTTCTCGCCTTTCTCTCGGAAACGCGCCGACGGGCGGTCTGGCAAACGCAATGGGATCGAACCTACCGTGCAATTGGCATCGACGAATTCAAGACCGATCACAGCGATCAGCACCAGGAGATCGTCGACGCAATTGAAACCCGCGACTCGGTCGCGGCGGAAAAGGCCATGCGGCGGCATTTGGAGGCGATCAGAGACGCGCTTAGGATATCTTCTGGTTGACGGTGGGCCGGAAGCAAGGGTCGCGAACACGCTCAATTGCAACTAGTTGCCAAGTTCGCGCAAGAGTGCCAGGCGCAACATTTCATATTCGTGGCGCGGGATCCCTTCCATCGCTTCTTCAATGGAAGAATCCTGATCTTCATATGTCTCAGGCGCCGGAAAAAGGCCGCCCGGCGCTGAAAACTGGCTGTCGGTGAGATCGCATCGGATACCGTCGATCCGATTGTAATAGTGCCAGATGCCTGGAAGGCGTGTCTTCAAAATGTCACCGCCGAAGAGATCGAATACGACTGCCGCGGTCACGTTACATTGGCCAGATGCCGGATTCTCTTCCGTCCATTGGACCGCCGTGTCAACCGACCAGGCTTTCCTAAGCGCGCCGCGGACTTCCGTTTCGTTGAATGCCAATCCACCCTCCCCGACGATCGGAAACGTCCGGCACACTATCGCAAGGGGACCTGCCACGGAAGGATTTTCGGTCAACACCCGAAACGCGAGCACCGCCTAGCGGGTCGCGTATTGGCGGATCATATGGCCGCCATCGACATCGAGGATCTGGCCGGTCAGATAGCCATTGGTAAGGGTTGCTAGAACCGCCTGGGCAATCTCATCCGGAACACCGACCCGCCCAACCGGCAGGCTCTCACCGGTGCTTCGATACATCTCTTCGCGCTGTTCTTCCGGAACGCCTGCGTAGGCATCCGAGCGCACCATGCCCGGCGACATGCAGTTGACGCGAATTTCCGGCCCCAGTTCCAGAGCCATACCGCGCGTGAGCGCTTCGACCGCACCGTTGACGGCACCAAGACCGGAACAATTTGCGCCGGGCCTGCGGCTTAGAACGCCTGAAAAGAGCATGATCGCGCCGTTCTTTTTGATCTTCGGCAGGACTTCACGGGCCGTGACATAAGGACCAAAGAATTTCGCATCGAACATCTGCCGCAACGGACCGGTTTCCGCTGTCGCAAAAGGCCCATGGGTCGCGCTTGAGGCAGAGATCACCAGATAATCGATCTCGGGCAGCGCGGCAGCCCAATCTTTCACCGCTGCCTCATCGATCATATCGAAGACGCTGTACTCCGCGTCGTTTCCGATCTCGTTGGCTGCCCGCGCGAGCTTTTCTTCCGACCGGCTTGCAATATGAACTTTCGCACCGAACTTTGCCGCCATTTCCGCTGTCGCACGACCGATCCCAGATGCACCGCCAACGATCAAAACGGTCTTTCCTTCGAGTGAAAACATCTCAATCTCCCTTTCTGATGACGCCTATTTAGGGAGACCGTTTACATCTTTGAAATGCATATTTAGAATACAGTATGCGCTCAAATAATATCACTACCATCGACCTCAATCTTCTGAAGGTTCTGAATGAAATCGAGAAGCAGGGAAGCGTGACGCTTGCCGCCGAAGCCCTTGGCCTTGGTCAACCCGCCGTCAGCCAGGCGCTTGCCCGCCTCCGGGTTACATTGAATGACGATCTCTTCGTCAGAGGCCCCGGCGGTATGGTGCCTACGCCGCGCATGGTGGAACTGACCGGACCACTCCGCACAGCGCTCGGCCAGATTGAACACTCCCTTTTCGGCCACCAGAGCTTTGATGAAGCCGGGACTGAAACCCGTTTCTTCATCGGCGCATCTGATTATGCCGCCAGCCTCTTCGTCCCGAAGATTATGAAGGCGATTGCAGAGCGGATGCCAAAGGCGACCCTTTCCGTTTTGAGGGCCGATAAGTCCGACGCAGAGCGCTTACTCATGAACGGCGAGATCGATGCTGCGCTCGGCCTTTTTACAGAAAGGTCCGAGTGGATCCGATACCGGCATCTTTATTGCGAACGCCATGTCTGCGTTTTCAATCCGGAGTTTTTGAGCTTGCCGGATCCACTGACCGCCAAAGACTATGCGACTTGCGATCATCTGCTGGTCTCCCTCAACGGTTCTCCCTCGGGGTTTATCGACGATCTTCTAGAAAAACAGGGCCTGAAGCGCCGCGTTGCGCTCACAACGCCTTACTTTCTTCAATGCGCTGATCTTCTTGAAAAGCTTCCATTGATTGCAACCTTGCCGGAAAGGTTTGTGCGGCACTCTTCCGGCCTTTCGGAAATGTCCGTTCGGACCCTGCCGTTTGATAGTGCTGGCTTCGATGTTTCAGTGGCCTGGCGCAAGGGAGACGAGAAGAATCCGCGCAGCGCGGCTTTGCAGGACGTCGTCCTTCAAGCGGTGAAAGATCGCTAGCTGTCTTGATCTGGCGGGTAACCGACACTGCCTATAGGGTGGTCGTTGTTACTGAACACACCCAAGCCAAGCACCCCATGATCGATCTTCTCTATTACGCCATGGTTGGCGCGTTTTTTACCCACGAACTCGACGCCGTGAAACGGCACGAATGGCGTGTTTTGCCCATTGTCCGCGCGCTTCCCGAAAAGGTCAGCGAGCAAACCTTCATCTGGATGCACATCCCTCTCTTCGCCCTTCTTTTGTGGGGTGGCGATGGTGAGCCGGAAAGTGCGACCCGGATCGGCCTTTCGGCTTTCGCCATCATCCATGTCGGGCTCCATTACATCTTCCGAAATCACCCGGCCTATGAATTCAACAATGTGAGTTCCTGGGCGCTCATCATCCTCACTGGCCTGCTCGGTGCCGCCTATCTGGTGGCGGTGATGGTTTAGGGGTGGTTGGGCTGAAATTACGCGCCTCCCACTGCCGCGACGAAGGCTGCGAGTTTCTCTGGGTCTAACCTATCGTTCGTTCGCACGCCGGAACAAAGATCGACCCCGAAGGGCTGAACCGTCCGGATCGCTAGAGCGACGTTGTCCACGTTAAGACCGCCTGCAAGAAAAACCGGCTTCGGGCTTTGTTCGACGAAGGCGCGGCTTATGGCCCAGTCATGCGCCCTTCCCGTCCCGCCAAATTCCGGCGTTGCCGCATTTGGTCTTCCGGAATCCAACAAGAACGCGTGGACATGGGGCGCATAGACGGGGATGAGATCAAGGACGCTTTCATTCTCGACATGGATCACCTGCACTCGGCGGATATGGGGCGTCAATGCGGCAAGTTTCGCCGCCTCACTCTCCTCAATATGTGAGACGATTTGAACCGTACTCGGCCCCGTCCGGCCAATATGATCCGCAATCGCGTCCGCCGTCGTCTCAGAGGTCAGCATGAAGGTTGCGACCGGCGGTGGGACGAAGGCCGCGATCCTGGCAATTTTATCATCGCTGATCGGCCCCGGTCCCGACGGCATTTTTGCCACAAGTCCAAGCGCATCGGCGCCGGCGCTGATTGCGATTTCCGCTTCCTCTTCGGAAGCGATACAGCAGATTTTGATTTTGACACGCATAAGCAAACGTTAGGTGGCCCGTCCGATGGATCAAGGCAAAATCCGTCTGGGTGCAACTACGCCGGAAACTCTTCAATCGTTACCCGCTCAGGGTTGAAAGATACATAGCTCGCAATAACTTTCGCGAAGCGAAAGGGCTTGCGATAGCTCCAGGCGATCTCTTCTTCGGCAGGCACCTGAAGAGAATACCAGGTGCAATCGCCCTTGAGCGGGCAATGGCTTTCCCTTTCCGCGCGCATCAAAGGAACGGCGATTGCTCGCCTTGGGAGATAGAGCGTCGGGTCATACATGCGATGCCCCACTTCTTTCAGCCGCAGCGCCTCATCGCTTTCGGCAACGAGAAGGTCGCCCAATCTGATACGGACCCGGCCCTTCACCGGGGTCACCGTCATGAAATGACGGGGCTCATCAGGATTATGGATTGTGTCTCTCGCCAATGTCACATCACTCGGGATCATCTTGATTCCTTTCCCTTTTGTCTCATCCTCGAAATCAGACCTGCGCCATACCGCCATCAACGGCAAGATCCACACCGGTGATGAAAGAGGCCTGATCCGAGGCGAGAAAAGCAACCGCACCCGCGACCTCGTCCACCGTCCCCATGCGACCAAGCGGAACCTTTAGAGCGAAGCTCTCGCGGGCCGCCTCCAATTGATCGGGCGGCAATCCGAGGCGATCCATTCCTGGCGTTGGGATCGGGCCGGGAGATATGGCATTCACACGAATATCGGGGCTGAGTTCGGATGCGAGCACGCGCACCAGATTGCGGAGTGCCGCCTTGGCAGGCCCGTAGACCGACGTGCCGTGAAGACCCATTTCACCCGCAGCGGAACTCAGGAAAGTCACGCTTCCTTTTTCCATATGTTTGAGCGCGGATTGTGCGGTGAAATAAGCGCCCTTGAAATTGCGCGTCATTTCATCGTCGAACAACCTTTCGTCCATCATCTGGAAGGGACACACAGTCAGACCGCCTGCACTTACGACAACAGCGTCGATCTTGCCGAACGTGTTGGCAGTTTTTTCCGCAAAGGCATCAATAGCGGAGACTGACGTCACATCAACGCTTTCGCCGATGGCATCTCCGCCGAGTTCTGAAAGAACCGCGTCAATTTTGTACTGGTTACGCCCAGTGATAGCGATTGACGCACCCTTTGCCGCAAAGAGTTTGGCAGCCGCACGGCCGATACCGCTATTACCACCGGTGACAAGAACCGTTTTTCCTGAAAAATCCTCGCCCATCGGATCACTCCTTTCCTGGAAGAAGGCTTAACGCTGCCGCAATGGAGAGACCGAGAATGGCGAACGCCACACCGGACCAGATTGTCGTCAGACTGAAGGCGTAAAAAAAGGGCAGACCCCCGGCCGGCAGAAGAACAATCATTAAAAGAAGCCAGACAAGGAAGGCAGCACTTAGCGCCATGAAAACCTGTCCGGCGGATCCGATCCGCCGCAACGGCATTACCGACAAAATCGGTACCAGAATGACGAACACTGCAAGGTGCACCGCCCAGCCAGCGACGATGTTTGAGTCTACGCCGAACGCGGATTTCAGCATGAAGGCGTAGATGCCCGGCGCCGCGAATGTGACGCCGAACATCGATAAAGCGATTGGATCCATGGCAAAACGAGTGATTGCCACCGCGACGGCGCCTCCGATCATGGCTTTCACCATGGTAGAACCAAGAGGTTCGCCTGTCAGTGATTTCGCCGCCACGCTCATCGCCCTACTCCTGGTTCAGATAGACGGGGCTCAGCAGAAAGCGCTTTACCCATGCCATATCGTGGATGCGGTCGCGGTTCGGAATATTCGCCGCATATTCCGGATCGTTCAGGAGCGCGCCGAAGGTTTCGGGATTGGGAGAGCGGAAAAGGTATATCCATTCGCCCTGA
>JBCDCZ010000008.1:0-40706 GCA_039180865.1 Pseudomonadota bacterium
GCTTTTAATCGGGCAAAATTAATATTTTCGGCCATACTGGAGCCCTTGGTAATGATTCGTTTACGTTTAAGTTTAACAATGCTGACTGGTATGTGTTGTGTTGCCCTTTATGAATGAAATACGGGCGATTCGACCGTATTTTTCGTAAACGGCCGGTATTCTACACAAGTTGCTGGTCTCTTGCGGGTCCGTGTGAGCAAAAGAAACTGAGGGTATAGGGCAGTCTGAATGGTTAACCCTTGCCTGCGCGAATCAGGATTTGTTAACGTTTTCTGAGTAGCGTCTTTTAATAAGATTCACACCCGCCCGCCACCAATGGCAAAGCGTGCTTTGACGGGGCAAACGAGGGGAAAGAAATGCGAGTCTTGCTGGTTGAAGACGACAGCGCTACCGCACAGAGCATCGAACTGATGCTTAAGTCGGAAAGCTTCAATGTTTACACCACCGATTTGGGTGAAGAGGGAGTCGATCTCGGCAAACTCTATGATTACGACATCATTCTGTTGGACCTGAACCTCCCGGATATGAGCGGATATGAAGTATTGAGAATGCTTCGCGTGGCGAAAGTTCAAACGCCAATCCTGATTCTGTCCGGCCTGGCCAATATCGAAGACAAGGTTCGTGGCCTTGGTTTCGGTGCCGACGATTACATGACCAAGCCGTTTCACAAGGACGAACTTGTCGCCCGTATCCATGCGATCGTACGGCGCTCCAAAGGTCATGCTCAATCAGTCATCACGACGGGTGATCTGCGCGTCAACCTTGATACCAAGACTGTCGAGGTCAATGGTCAGCGTGTTCATCTGACCGGAAAAGAATATCAAATGCTTGAGCTTCTATCCTTGCGGAAAGGCACAACGCTTACCAAGGAAATGTTCCTCAACCATCTCTATGGCGGGATGGACGAACCGGAGCTGAAGATCATTGACGTGTTTATTTGTAAGCTTCGCAAGAAGCTCGCAACTGCAACAGACGGCGCAAACTATATCGAAACGGTTTGGGGACGCGGCTATGTGTTACGCGAACCTGCGGAAGAAGAAATTCGCGAATCCGCTTGATCAAAGTTGCTGAAAACAAGCTTTTGAGAAAAAGCCCTGTTCGTATTCCGAACGGGGCTTTTTTATGTCTCACTTCAACCCGTAATGTCCGCTCTGGCGACCAACGTCAGACATGGAAAAGCCTCCGCGAATGCGAAGGCTAATAAGAATCAACAGACCATACGAGATTGCGTTTACGCGGACATCTTTTCCTTCGCCGCAAAATCCGCTTTTCGATAAAGAGAGCGGATTGCAGGATCAGGATGAAAGGCGTCGCTGACCCCCATCGTAGTCTCGGCGCTCCCCAAAAGCATGAAACCATCCGGTTGAAGGATTGAGCCGACTTTCTCAAGCACTTTACCCTTGGTCTCAATGTCAAAATAAATCAGCACGTTTCGGCAAAACACGATGTCAAAACGCGGCATGCCCGCGAACGAAGACATCAGGTTAAAAGGCTGGAAATTGACGAGCGCCTTTACATCAGGGGTCACGGCCCACATGTCGCCTTTCTGCTCAAAATATTTGAGCAAATATTGCGTTGGCATACCGCGTTGAACCTCAAACTGGCTGTAGAGCCCGGCCTTTGCCTTTTCTAAGACGTTCGGAGAGATGTCCGTCGCGGTAATTTCAACTTTCCGCCCTTGAAGCAGACCTCTGTTCTCAAGTGAGAGCATCGCCAGCGAATACGCTTCCTGCCCGGATGAGGCCGCGGCACTCCAGATCCTGATCGTCTCGGACGGCCCACGGTTTCCGGCAAGATGCGGAAGCATGATTTTTACGAAATGATCGAACGGACTGCGGTCGCGGAAGAAAGACGTCTCCGTGACAGACATGGCTTCGACCACATCGTGCGCGACGCTGTCATTGGGTTTGGTTTTCAACCGTGTGGCCAGATCCTCAAAGGACGCGAGAGAATGCTTCCGCAAAACTCCGGCAATACGATTCTCAAGCAGATATTCCTTTTCCGGTGCCAGGCTCAGGCCGGATCTTTGGTACAGGAAATCGGCAAAAAATGAAAAGGTTTGCGGCGTCATAGGCGCCCTTCCCTGATAATGCGGGTCAGCTTTCCGGCGAGGTCATCGAGAGGGAATACACCGGCGCAGACTCCTGCTTTGTAACACGCGCCCGGCATTCCCCAGACGATGCTGGACGCTTCATCTTGAACGATCACATTGCCGCCTGCGCCGACAATCGATTCTGATCCCTTGGCGCCATCGTTCCCCATTCCGGTCATAACTACACCAAGGGTTGAGGCGCCGAAAAGCTGAACGGCAGAATCGAACATGCAATCGACTGCGGGCTTACAAAAATTCACTTCCGGACCGTCGTCCAGAACCACTTCTAGGCCTGCAGTTCCACGCTTGAAGAGCATGTGTCGATCACCGGGAGCGACATAAATCTGGCCGGCTTTAACAGCTTCCCCGTCGCTCGCTTCGCTCACCTTCAGGCCGGATGCCTTTTCAAGATGTTCAGCGAATACAGACGTGAAAGCCTTCGGCATGTGCTGGGTGATGACGACGGGAATAGACCGTAATGCCGGTGCCAGTCCTGCGAGAAGCGTCTGAACCGCTCTCGGCCCCCCGGTCGAACTTCCGATACAAAGGATCTCCGGCTTGCGATTGTTGAACGGCCTGATCAGGCTTCCGGAACCGTCCGCCTCATTCTTACCAAATGAAGGCGTAATAGGAGCCTTGACACGGGGAGCATCCGGAGTCGGAGTGCGCGCTACCGCCGGACGAGGTGCCGCCGCGGCTTGAGACGCCCCAGGGCTACCACACAATGCGTTGATCTTGGTGATGAGCTCGCTGCGAAAATCATCCGATGTCGTCAGTCCGCTGTTCGTTGATGGTTTGGGGACATAGTCGTGAGCGCCCTTCGAGAGGGCAGTCAAACTGATCTTCGCATTGCGTTGAGACAAGCTTGAAGCAATCAGAATACGGACACCGGGAGACGCCTTCAACAGAAGAGGGAGAGCTTCCAGGCCGTCCATTTCCGGCATCTCGATATCGAGAACGATAATGTCTGGTTTCGTCTGCTCGGCATCTTTCAGCGCGTGCAGGCCATTGCGCGAACGGGCCACAATTTCAATATTCGCTTCAGGTTCAAGCCAGCGCGACATCAATCCGCGAACAACGGCTGAATCGTCGACAAGCATGACCTTGATCTTTTCACTGCCCGACGCGCGCGGTGCCGATAACTGAGTGCTCTGATGCATAAGGGGCTCCAAAGAAAGAACTGGCTTGGCCAGCTTCAGGACGGGGTCAATCGATCAACCCGACTTCCTGAAATTTCGATTGTAATATTTCGCGGTCGAACGGCTTCATGATGTATTCATTGGCGCCGGCACGGATTGCCTTGGCAATGTGACTGACGTCGTTTTCCGTCGTGCAGAAAACGACCTGTGGCTTGTCACCATTGGGCATATCCCGAAGTGCGGACAGGAATTCGAGACCGTCCATGACCGGCATGTTCCAGTCAAGGAGGATAGCGTCGGGCATGGTTGCCTGACAGGCACTCAATGCTTTCTCACCATCTTCGGCCTCAGTAATGTCGAAGCTGAGATCTTCAAGAATGCGGCGCGCCACTTTCCGGATCACGCTGGAATCATCGACAACAAGGCAGTTTTTCATGTTTCACCCTTAACTAGCCGTTGCGGCTCCCCTTAAGCCGCAATACGCGCCATCAAGCCCCCGAGCACACGCTCGACATCAAGTATGACCATAAGTTCGCCGTCGAGGCGGTGAACACCTGCCGAAATGTTTGTCCAACGCCGGTCCAGGTTTGATGGATTGGATTCCCGGCTCTCCATAGACAGGTTCAAAACCTCACCAACGCGGTCAATGATGAAGCCATACGACTCGCCCTTGTAGTCGATACCCACGGCCATCTTGTTCTCACCAGATGTAGAATCTTCCACACCCAGCATCTGCCGCATGTCGATCGCGGTCACGATACGACCGCGCAGATTGAGAACGCCTGCAATTTCCGGCTCCGACTGCGGAACGCGGGTAATGCTGTCCGGCATGAAGACATCATGGACTTTGTTGATCGGTAGCCCGAACAACTGTCCACCAATTACGACGGTGACATATTGGATGAGATCGGAGGAAACCTGTTCGTCTTCGGTCATGCTGCAAGCTCCTGCTCACTGGTCTGCTCCTTAAGGGAGGAGATCAGTCCTGGGCGGTCAAATTTTGCGACGAAATCGTCGAAGTTATGCTCTCTGCAACGCGCAACGAGAGATGGTGTACAGACCGATGAGATCGCAATCATTGCGGGCTTTCCGTAGGCCGGAGTGCTCGCGATCGATTTTGCAAGATCGAAACCGTTCTTGCCCCGCATTTCGACATCGCTGACAATCACGTCGTAGAACACCCCTCCATCAAGAACTTCAATCGCTTCATCGACGCTGGACACAACCTTCACCACGAAGTTGGCAGCCGACATTACGGGCTGAAGCATATTCTGGAAGAATTCCGAGCTATCGACGAACAGAAGCCGGCGCTTTGACTGAGACGGCGTCGTGTCACGGGCCGTAAACCAGTCGTCAAATGCCATCGGAAGGAAATGCCCGATATCGATGATTTCGGTGGCTTTACCTTTGATGACGGCTGAGCCCAACAGCCCGGCTTCATCTGTGGTCACCTCGATCTCAAGATGATCATCGACGATATCGACGATCTCGTCGACAGCGAGGCCCATCGAACGGCCGGCATCTGAGAAGACGAGCATAGGCTGCGTGCCTTCCGCCTTCCGCTGATAAGATTGGCTGATATGAACAAGCGGCATAAGCGTGCCCCGATACTGGACAAGCTCGCGGCCATTTGAATTCTCGATTTCGGTGGCAGCGACTTCTTCTAATCGTGTAACCAGGGATAGCGGAACGGCCTTTGGAACATCCGTGCCCGCACGGAAGAGCAAGAGAGAGGTCGTCGGATTGTCGTTGGTGACGGCAACCTGATTCGCATCCTCCATTGCATTCAACTCTTCGGCTACACCTGCGCTTACACCATTAGCGACACCATTCGGGTCAACGATCATAATGACGGATCCGTCACCCAAAATCGTATTGCCTGAGAACATGTTGATATTGCGCAGAGCCGATGACATCGGTTTCACAACAATCTCTTCGGTATGGAAGACACCGTCGACGACCACACCGAATGATTGCGAACCAACCTGCATGACCACGATAAAACCAGCGTCTTCCGGCTTTTCTGCCAATTCCTCACTGCTGATCTTCTCGTTGCGGATTCCAAGAAGCTTACCGAGCGGCACGAGCGGCAACAGTTTGTTGCGCAATCTAAGGACAGGCGTGTCCTTGATATGCTCGATCCGGTGTTCCGAATTCGATTCCGCCTGAACGAGTTCGACCACCGACAATTGCGGGATTGCGAACCGATCGCCCGCTGCTTCGACGATAAGTGCAGATACGATGGCAAGTGTCAGCGGGATCTTGATGATGAAGGTCGACCCTTTGCCCGTGGTCGATTTCACATCCACAGTGCCACCGATGAGCTCGATGTTATTGCGCACCACATCCATACCAACGCCGCGACCGGACACCGACGTCACTTTTTCGGCAGTCGAAAGCCCGGCGTGGAAAATGAACTTGTGGAGCTGGCTTTCCGGCATGGCTTCGACTTCGGCCTCGGTTGCAAGTCCGTTGTCGATCACTTTGCGCTTGATCTTCTCAACATTAAGCCCGCGTCCATCATCGGAAATCTCGATGATAATATGACCGCCTTCATGGAAGGCAGAGAGCGTCACGACACCCTTTTCCGGCTTTCCAGCTTTCTGGCGGTCCTCGCGCGTTTCGAGACCGTGATCGGCGGAGTTCCGCACCATGTGAGTGAGCGGATCCTTGATCATATCCAGAACTTGCCGGTCGAGTTCCGTGTCCGCGCCCAGCATTTTCAGGTCGATATCTTTGCCAAGTTCATTGGCAAGGTCCCGCACGATCCGCGGTAATTTCTGCCAAGCGTTACCGATCGGCTGCATGCGGGTCTTCATCACCCCTTCCTGCAACTCTCCAGTCACATTTGACAGACGCTGAAGGGGGACTTTGAATTCTGAATCTTCGTGGCGACGCACGATTTCGAGAAGCTGGTTACGCGTAAGCACAAGCTCTGAGACCATGGTCATCAGATCTTCGAGAGTGTCGACATTGACCCTGAGCGATTGCGTCGAAACAGATGACTTATTGTCACCACCAGCGTCGTCAGCTGACTTGCTCTGCGCTGCTCGTGCCGGTTTCGCAGGCTTTTCCGGTGCCGAAGTAGCAGCAGGAACTGCAGGGGTTTCAACTTCTACTTCCGTTTCCTGGAAGGCGCGCTCAAGTTCGTCAAGTGAGACCTCTCCAGGACGCAACTCACGCTGTAGTTCCTGAACAGACTCTTCTTCCTCTTCGACCGCGGCTTCTTCTGCTACTACCTCTTCGGCAGCTTCTGCCTCCGGTTCTGCCGAAGCACCCGCATCGTCATCGGAGGCCATGCTGATTCGATTGAGAACATCAATCAGATCATCGTCGCTGCCTTCCGGCTCCACGCCATCATTCTGTTCCAGAGCCTCAAGAATTTCTTTGAGTCGGTCAATCGACTGAAGAATGTAAGAAACACCTTCTTCGGTAACGGGCTTTCCGTCCCGGTATTTCCCCATCAGTGTCTCGCCGGCATGAGCCAGCGATTCGAGGCGAGGAAGACCGAGAAACCCGCATGTACCTTTAATGGTATGAACGAGACGGAAGATATTATCGAGAATTTGAGCGTTATTCGGCTCTTGCTCGAAGCGAACAAGCTCAACGTCGACAACGTCAAGGCTCTCGTTGGTTTCAGTTAGGAATTCTTGGAGTAAATCGTCCATCGGTCACGCCAGTTTGTCTGCATGGGCGCGGCTTTTGCCGTCCTTCGTGACCGCAGTTTTGCTTCAAAGCGTTAACATAGACTAAAACGGATCCGAAAAAGTTCGGATCCTGTAAGGCCTGACAATAGTTTAGATAAATTAAGCCGCTTGCGCTTTAATCGCGACGACATCACCTGAAATATCGAAAGAAATACCAAGGCCGGAGAGACGTGCAAGCAGCCATGCATAATACGGTTGAACATTATGCGCATCGACCTTTGCGTCGGACATCAGACCACCGGCAAGTTGCGCGATCGCCTCGGGAACGCGAGCGTTGCGTCCTTCGCAAGTCAGGATGAAGACTGGATCTTCCGCAGACCCTTCCATGGCCACTTTGATTGTTCCGCCATGCGGAATACAATTGAGCGCCAGCAGGACCATATTCAGAATGAGTTTCACCTGATTTTTTGGCAGCAGCAGTCTCGGGACTTCCCATTCGAGATCAGGTTTTTCGGCTTCCAGATATCCGCGAGCAACAGCTTCCGCATCGCCCGTATCGATCTCTGCTCCCGCAGATCCCGCAGCACCATAGGCAATGCGGGCAAATTTCAGTTTGGCGGACGCTTGCGACGCGCTGCGATGAATGAGCTCGAAAGCCATATCCTTCATTTCACCGTCTATGTCCTCACCCATAAGCTCAAGCCCATTGGAGATGGCGCCGACAGGTGAGATAATATCGTGGCAGACTTTGCTGCAGAGGAGAGCCCCAAGATCCGCGGCAGAGAGTTCGAACATCGCTGATTCGGACGCACCACTATCTGACTTGCTTTTGTCAGCACTTTCGTCTCTCAAAAACGAGGATGTCGGGCCGTTTTCGAAAAGCCGCTTACCTTCATCGGCGGTAGAAGAGTCCTGATCGGAAGTGGGGGCGGATGTCCAAGAAGCACTGCTTGTCATGTTGGGTGTCCCTGCATTTCGCTGCGTATCGCCATTGTCCGTATTCAGATTCAAGGCGAATCACTTTCGACGTCTCTCCTAAGAGGTAACTGCTCCATCACCCATGGACAAGGCCGCAGCCCGGGTTTCAGTCCTTCGACCACAGATTGAAATGCACCTCTGCATTGCAGGGTTGGAGCCAGCTGTTCGCGCAGTCAGCGCGCAAGCTTTTCGTAGATCTCTGTCCACTTAACCTTGGCCGCTTCAACATTCGCGGAAACGTCGCGCGCCCAGCGAGCGCGGGCATTGGCGGAGTGAAAGAAATAGAGTTGGTTTTCGTAGATTGCCCAAATCAACGGGTTGCCCTCTGCGATTCGCCCTTGTGAAATCGCAAATGCTCCATATCCATTGAAACGCGGTGCGTAGATCGCGGGAGCATCCGCAAAACGAGCAGCGTTAGCGGCACTTGTGAATTGCCAGTGGGCTCCTTCCCACTCCACTTCAAAGTCAGGCTGGCCTTTTACTGCGTTCTGTTCGATGAAAAACATCACGGGATCGAAACCATAAATCGCGACCCCGGTTGTCGGGTCAACTACGACGACTTCCGTCGTCACAGCACGCGATAAGAGGGTCGAGCCCACATAAAAGACGGGCAAGAAGAGCATTATTGCAGCAAGGCGAATCAAAAAAGGTCGGGTCATCGGTTAAACTTTTAACGATTCGGTAAGCATTTTCGCGACCTTATCAGACAAACTTCGCCAAAGCGTTAAACGCGAAAGCGCACCGCTCAAGCCGTTTACGGGGCCAGTTATTAAGGGGGCCGATAGGGGAGAGTATAGCGATGACGATTTCTTCACGCCCGATCAATCAAGCGATCGCAATGTACCGTGCCATTCTGGCTTTACCGTCGCTCGGAAAAAACTTCCGACCGATCCACAGTGTCTTGAGTCTGTTTCTTGCGTCAGCCCTTGCGGTAGCCATACCGAACGAAGCGAGCGCTCAAGATGCAGCAGCAAGCAATCTCGATAAGGTCGAGGTCAATCAGAAAAACCTTGATCCGGAAACCGGATACACAACCGATGAGGTCATACAGGCCGGACACAAATTCTTCGGTACTGTTTCCGGCGGCCTAGCAAGCGTCGTCGAAACGGCCTTTTCCCGTTTCGGCTTACCCAATGGCTACATACTCGGCGAACAGGCATCCGGTGCGTTTTTCGGCGGCCTGCAATATGGCGAGGGCATCCTCTACACGAAAACCGCAGGGCAATATAAGGCGTACTGGCAGGGTCCGACCATCGGATGGGATTTCGGCGGTGAAGGCACCCGTTCCATGATGCTCGTCTATAATCTTCCCAAAGTGGAGGATCTCTACAAACGCTTTCCAGGCGTTCGAGGCACGGCAGTTGTGGTCGGAGGCGTTGGCATGTCGGTCAGAAAACGCGGCGATATTGTTATCGTTCCGATCCAGAGCGGGGTCGGTGCACGCCTTGGAGTGAATGTCGGCTATATCAAGTTCACAACAAAACCGAAGATAAATCCTTTCTAAGACACACGGGTCGCGTATATAAACGCCCAGGTTGAAGGAGATTTGGGCAACGTGATCGAGATTGTTCTTTACGGTGTCGCCGGTTTTTTGAGCGCCGCCTTATTGGCATTGATAACCATCCCGCTGCTGCGCAAGCAAGCTGCCAGGAAAGCTGTGCGCAAGTACAAGGCAAACCTTCCTTTTTCGACCGATGAGATGGAAGCCCGGATCGACCAATTGCGGGCCGATCACGCAGTATCTCTGCGCCGTGTCGAGGTGGAACTCGACAAGAAGAAAGACCGGGTAACCGAGCAGGAACTGGAACTGCGTTCAATTCGGGAAAAGCTCGACGGAACGAGCAAGGTCGCGAAAGCCAACAAGCTCGCGCTCGACGAGATGCGCGGGAAACAAGACGATCTGAACGAAAAAATCCGCCAGGCCGATTCAAAATACGCTTCACTTGAAAGCCGGGCCAGACAGGTCGTTCGAGAAAAGAAAGAACTGGAAAACACGCTGAAAGTCACAAAAGCGAAATTGGAAGCACGTTCGAAGGGCGAGCCGGAACCTATAGATCCCAGTACTCCGGAAATGAGCGAAGGCGGCTTGCCCGTCGCCAATAAGGAGATGGCGAGCAGGCTCAAGAAACAGGATGAAATGAACCGCGCGGAATGGCAGCGCATGCTTCAGGAGGAACGTGATCGGGTTAAAGAACTCGAGACCGAACTTGAAGCGTTGCGGGATGGAAAAACGCCGCGAAAACCCACATCCAAAGACGCGGACGTCTCCGAAAAATCGCAGGCACTTCTCTTTGATATTGCAGCAAGAATTACGCGCCTTACCGCTGAAGTCGAAGGCGAAGACTCTCCCGTGCGTGGTATGTTGGATAAAGTTGAGGATAAAGGCGCAAACACATTGTCCGAGCGCATGAAACGACTGGTTGACGACATTGAAGCCAATGCGGCCGTCGCTTATCTCGCGGCCGACGGCGATACCAAGGCGATTGAAGCGGCCGAGGAGGCCGACCGCGCCCTGGAGCGCGTTGTTAATGCTGGATCCGACCCGCAAAACACATCAACCAGTGCGCTTCCAAAGACCGACGAGTTCGTCTTCAAGAAGAAAGCAAAAAAGGATCCCGTTGGCTGACAGTCAGGCGGCGGATGCTTTCGGAGCTATTTGGTTGGCAGGTCCATAACGCTAAAAACCTGCCAGGTCTCTATATCTATGAGAAGTATGCCACCCCCCGCCCCTGCAGGAAGCTCATAGGTCACAGCGATCATCCCGTCATCGATTGACGTGCCGTTAACGCGTGCACCCTCGGGCAAGGGATAGCGCGCGCGGCGCAGGGTCTCGTCGGTCACGAGTGCTGGAACGGCAGAAGCCTGTTGTTCGTCACTCGGCTCATTGATCTTATAGATGATTGCTGCAACGACCGAGCCAAAGCCAAGGAACATGATCAATGTTGAACCGAGAAGCAGGCGCTTCAATCGCTGTCTTACCCGCTCCACAGCAGGATCGAGCGGTTCTTCTTCATCTTGTTTTCGCTCGTCGATTGCGTCAGACACGGTCAACCTTGCCACTCATTGGTTTGAAACGGGCAGATCTTAGACCATGACCCAAGACCCGGACGACGCCCTGATATCGGAATTCGGCACGGAAGACCATGCCTTTGATGTCGAAACCACTGAGGCAGGAGCGCGCCTTGATGCCTATATCTCAAAGGCGCTCGACGGTTTTTCAAGAAGCCGGATAAAAGACCTCATCAAACAAGGCAATGTTACACTTGATAATGCACCGCTCACGAGCCCGAACCATCGGCTCAAAGGCGGCGAGCGCATAGTCTTTACGCTACCCCCCGTTGAAGACCCTGTCCCAAAGGGCGAAGCAATTTCGCTCTCGATCGCTTATGAAGACAACGACCTTATCGTCGTCGATAAACCTGCGGATATGGTTGTCCACCCGGCCGTCGGAAACTGGACCGGAACCCTGGTCAACGCCTTGATCCACCATTGTGGTTCTTCGCTTTCCGGTATTGGCGGAGTGCGAAGACCGGGTATTGTGCACCGCCTTGACAAAGAGACCTCAGGCCTACTTGTCGTTGCCAAAAACGACCGCGCGCATCAGGGTCTTGCAGCGCAGTTTGCCGATCACGGGCGTAGCGGTCCGCTCCGGCGCGCCTACTCCGCCTTCTTGTGGAATGCACCGCCACGCATGAAGGGAACAGTAGAGACCGAAATCGGGCGCTCGTCTTCAAACCGGGTGAAGATGGCCGTTGTGCGCTCTGGCGGACGTATTGCCATCACCCACTACGAAACCAAAGAGCGCTACGGTCAGTCGAGTAGGACCGAAACGCCGATCGCAAGTCAGGTAACCTGCACGCTTGAGACCGGCCGAACCCACCAGATCAGAGTTCACATGGCGCATATCGGTGCGCCGCTGATTGGCGATCCCGTTTACGGTAGCGGATATATGAGCAAGACGGATACGCTACCGGACCCGGCCAACAAGGCGGTAGGTGCCCTGAACCGGCAAGCGCTCCACGCCGGACATCTCGCTTTTGAACACCCGCTTAATGGCGAGATTCTGTCATTTGACAGTCCGCTGCCCCACGATCTGGCAACCCTCAGAGACGTTCTTCGGGGGTTATAGTTGGGCGACTTCCAAGCCCTTACTCTTGAGTAGGCTTTGCTTGCCGGGCGATAAAGATACCGCCAAGCACCAGCACCATCGCAACCAGGTGGAACCAGCGCAGATCCTCACCGAGGATCATAACCGACAAAAAAGCACCGAAGATCGGCACAAGATTGAGAAACAGGGCTGCCTTGTTCGGCCCGAGTATCTCGTTTCCTCGAATAAAGGCCGCCTGACAGATAACGGAGGGCACAATCGCTGCGAAAGCGACAATACCCCATCCGAGTGAGGAATGCGGCCAGATGAATTTATCCGTCGTCATCTCGTAAAGAACAAAGGGAACCGATGTGACGGCGGCAATAAACACAAGCACGGTCAGAAAGCTGAGCCAGTGCATTTGCGGCTTTGCGCTCAACCCAACGGAGAAGGCCGCATAGGAAAAAGCTGCAAAGAGCATGATGACATCGCCGATATTGAAGGTGAGTTGCATCAAACGCTCAACACTGCCGCCGCTTACAACCAAAACAACGCCTAATAACGTGAAGAGATATCCGAAGATTTGCAGCCTGTATGGCTTAACCCGAAAGAACAGGAAATTGATGATGAAGATGAACAACGGCATGGCCGATTGTTCGATCGTCACGTTGAGCGCTGTCGTATAAGTCAACGACACGTAGAGAAGAACATTGAATACAGTAAAGCCGAGTGGCGCCAGCATAAGCAGATAGAGAAAATGCTTCCGGATGATAGGCCAGTCGCGTTTGAGATATTGATGCGCAAACGGGTATAGAAACGCCCCGGCAAGCCACCAGCGGAACCCGGTCAAAAGCATTGGCGACACCTCGCCATTGGCGAGTTTGCCCGCCACCGCGTTCCCACCCCAGAAAAACGTAGCGATCAAAAGCATGATTGCGCCACTGTTGGTGAAGTAAGGAACGGCACGGGCAAGAGGCATGAGTATGATTCGCGATATTGGGTTTCCGGCACGCCGGATAGTGGCACAAGCCCGCTTGTAAGCGCCTAAAGTGCGAAGAAATCAAGCCATATCCGTGAAAAAGAACCGGTAAGATACGAAGGTCTATCGCAATTTAACCAACAGGGACATATAGTTGCCGCGCCCGACATGACCATCTGGAAGTGGGATGGCCATGGCGGGTTTTTCGTGAATTCGGGTAAAGCGTGAAGACAGGACTTTAAGTGGCGAACGTTGTAGTGATTGGCTCCCAATGGGGCGATGAGGGAAAAGGCAAAATTGTCGACTGGCTATCGGAACGCGCGGACGTGGTCGTGCGCTTCCAGGGCGGCCATAATGCCGGTCATACGCTCGTTATAGATGGAACGTCCTACAAGCTCAGCCTTCTGCCGTCCGGCGTGGCCCGGCCTGGCAAGCTGTCCGTTATCGGCAATGGCGTTGTACTCGATCCAAACGCCCTTGCCGATGAGATCGGTCGTCTCTCCGAGCAGGGGGTCGACGTCTCGCCGAAGACGCTACAAGTCGCGGAAAATGTAACACTGATCCTGTCGCTTCATCGCGAACTTGACGCAATCCGCGAAAGTTCCGGGAGCGGGACCAAGATCGGCACAACCCGGCGCGGCATTGGCCCTGCCTATGAAGACAAGGTCGGACGGCGGGCAATCAGGCTTATGGATCTTGCCAATCTGACAACGCTCGAAGCCAAGATCGAACGTCTCTTGAGCCACCACAATCCGCTCCGCCGCGGCCTTGGGGTTGCCGAAATTGAGGCATCTGCCATTTTTCGGGAACTTGAAGAGGTCGCGCCGAAAGTCCTTCCCTTCATGGGCGCCGTGTGGCGGCTTCTGGACGAACGCCGCAAAGCCGGCGAGCGCCTCCTTTTCGAGGGCGCTCAGGGTGCGCTTCTTGATATTGACCATGGCACCTACCCCTTTGTCACGTCGTCCAACACAATCGCCGGTCAGGCGGCAGCCGGATCCGGTGTCGGCCCAGGTGCGGCTGAGTACGTTCTCGGGATCACCAAAGCCTACACAACCCGCGTCGGCGAAGGGCCGTTTCCGACCGAACAGGACAATGACGTCGGTCGTTTTCTTGGCGAACGGGGCCATGAATTCGGGACTGTCACCGGTCGCCAGCGGCGATGTGGCTGGTTCGACGCGGTCCTTGTTCGGCAGACGGCCAAGATTTCAGGCATGAATGGTATTGCACTTACAAAGCTTGATGTGCTTGACGGCATGGAAAAACTGAATATTTGTGTGGGCTACAAATTGGACGGCAAAGAAATCGACTATTTACCCGCGTCAGAAGGCGCGCAGAAAAGAGTTGAGCCGATCTATGAGACGCTCGAAGGATGGCAAGATAGCACCGTCGGCGCACGCACATGGGCAGAACTTCCTGCTCAGGCAGTAAAATATGTGAAACATATCGAAGAACTGATCGAAACCCCTGTGGCTCTGCTTTCCACGTCGCCGGAACGCGAGGACACAATCCTTGTTCAAGATCCGTTTCAGGACTAGATTGAACAAGATTGAGAGGGATCTGGAAACCGAATGGCTGATTATATCTCAATTCTTGACCGCGCAGTGAATGCGCTGGCCGAAAACTCCGAAGACAACCGGCGCAAGATTTACGACAAGGCCCGCAATGCATTAATGCGGCAATTGTCTTCATTGGAACCTGCCCTTTCACCTGAAGATATTTCAAAACAGCGCCTGCAGTTGGAAGATGCGATCCGCGAGATAGAAAACCAGTATGTGCTCGCGCCGGTTCCCGAGGCCGATCCTCTCGATGACCTGCTTGTTTCCGAGCCGGAACAATCGGAAGCTCCGGTAGCATCGCAAGAACCGGAACCCGAACCAGAGCCCACACCTGAGCCGGAGCCGGAACCCGAAACCGTCTACGAAGCGGAGCCGGAACCAGAGCCCGAACCAATTGCCGAACCCGAACCTCTGCCGGAGGACCCCACTGAACCGGAGCCCTATCCGGAAGAAGCACAGGCATTTACGAGCCCTGAAGAAACCGCTGAGGACATACCCGCACAAGATATCCTCGAAGAACCGCTGGATCAGCCCCTGGCCGAAGAACAGGCCAGCGAGGCCATGCCGGGCCTTCAGGATCCGCAGGTGATCGACGAGGATAACGAACCTCAACCAACAGCTGAGGACTTCGAAGATCACCCGGTCGTTTCTTCCGCCGAGCCGGAAATCGGTGTCGCACCCGAACCCCAAGCGGAACCGGAACCGGCCGATTTCCCGGAACCTGTCGAGGCGGTGGAACCGGAACCCACCAGCACCCAACCGTCGATGCCACGCGTTGCCGGTATTGATACAGATGTTGGGGCTGACGAACCTGTGTTCCCGGAAGCTGAACCGTCGCAAAACGGCAGCGCTCCGGAAGTTTCACTGTCCGCCCGCTCGCCGCTCACCCAGCAGGAAGAGCGAACAACCGTTGAAATCGATCCGCAGAACGCACCGATCCAGGGCGCATCTGCAGGCACAGATCCAGCACTCGCAGCGACTGCAAGCGCTTACGCAGAAAGCCGCCTGTCAGAACCGCACCCGGATGAAGATCCGCTGACGGAACTGCAGCGCACGATGGCGCAAGACGGCGTTCAGCCCATCAATTTCCCAGGATCAGCCTCGGCGGGTGGTGCGGGTGATGCCCGAGCGTCCGGCGCGCTCGCCGGTTCCACCGACCCTCTCACCGGTTATGAAGGGGTCACACCAGGTTCGGTTGAAGCCGTTGCCTCTCAAAACGCAATCGCACAGGCCTCGAAAAAAGGCGGAATTGGGCGAGCCCTGGTCCTCGTTCTTATCCTGCTGATCATTGTTGGTACGGGTGCATTTGCCTGGTCGCAGCGCGACAATCTTGGTCCCGTTGTTGCCGGTCTGACGGGTCTCTTCGGCAGTGACGAGGCAAGCGACACACAACAACCAACGACTGATCCCGCAGAGCGGGCCGCCTCCAACGCGCCGCAAAAAGATGAAGATCGCCTTCTTCCGGGCGAACCGGATGACATCAACGATAACTCGGCAGGCTCCGACGGCGAGGAGCAGAGCATCCGGCTTGGCGAACGGATTGAATTGCCGCAATCGGTCCCACAAACGGTCCCGAAAGTGACGGCTCCGCCGGTAACCGTCGAAACGCCCGCAGACGATCAACCAGCCGTTTCCGTTGTCCCATCTGAAGATCGCTCGGATGTCACCGCGGTCCCACCGGCTGTGACGACCCCGCCAGCAGAAGAGGCTCCAATCTTCACACCGCCAAGCGCCGAATCCAATGCGGAGACGGACGTTGCCGCCGTTCCCGATACGCCGGCGCCCGCAGCCGGTAACCTCTTCGGGGCAACGGCGATACTTTATGAAGAGCAAAGCAGCGGCGCTGGCCAAACCGACGTTTCCAACGGCACGGTAGTCTGGGAGACGATACCGAATGGCAGCGAAACGATCGGCGCGACCAATCAACCGTCCGTCAGAGGCAACGCGACCATACAAAACCGCGACCTGAGAGTTCGCTTTGAAATCCTGCGCAATCTCGATGAAAGCCTGCCTGCAAGTCACCTGATCGAGCTTGAGTTTATTCCAGGCCCACTCTTCGACGGCGATAATGTCAGCAATATTCGTGCAGTCGTATTGAAACCGCAGGAGCAGCAAAAAGGCCGTCAACTTCAGGGTGCCATCGCCAAAGTCTCCGACACGGTTTTCTGGCTTGCCATGTCGAACAGCGCAGCCGACCAGGCAAGCAATACGGATGCGCTCAAGACCGAAAGCTGGATTGATATCCCGATTGTGTTTGAAAGCGGCAAGCGCGCTATTCTGACCCTTGAAAAAGGGGCAGCCGGTCGGCTCGCTATCGATAAAGCGTTCGAAACCTGGGAAGCTTCGTAGACCTCAGAAAGCTCGTTAAAGTCGGACGGGCGCGTTTCGCGCCCTCACCTTTTAGGTCGCGTCCGCTTCGATCAGCTTGTTCTGAGCACCTTCTCTCGCAAGGCGCTTGACGGCCTTTTGAATCTTTTCAAAAGCGCGCACTTCGATCTGCCGCACACGTTCACGGCTCACGTCAAATTCCGTAGAAAGATCCTCAAGGGTCAGCGGCGGATCATCCATCCGGCGCGCCTGGAAGATACGAAGCTCACGCTCATCAAGCACGCCGAGTGCCTCTTTGAGGAGCGAGCGGCGATGGTCGAGTTCTTCCTGCTCTTCATAGATCACGTCCGGCGTATCGGAATCGTCCACCAGCCAGTCCTGAAACTCGCCCGCACCCTCTTCGGACCGGATCGGCGCATTGAGGGATTTGTCACCCGACATGCGCTGGTTCATAGAAACCACATCGCTTTCCGTCACACCGAGGCGTTCCGCGATCGTGGCCACCTGATCGGGTCGAAGGTCTCCGTCTTCCACGGCCTGGATCTGGCCCTTCACTTTCCGCAAGTTGAAGAAAAGCCGCTTCTGGTTCGCCGTGGTCCCGATTTTGACAAGTGACCAGGAGCGAAGGATGTACTCCTGGATTGAAGCCTTGATCCACCACAAAGCGTAGGTGGCAAGCCGGAAGCCTTTGTCCGGGTCGAATTTCTTTACCGCCTGCATAAGGCCGACATTGCCTTCAGAGACGACTTCGCTGAGCGGCAGACCATAGCCCCGGTATCCCATCGCAACCTTGGCGACGAGCCGCAAATGGCTGGTAACAAGCCTGTGCGCGGCTTCAGGATCCTCATGTTCCTGATACGCCTTGGCGAGCATGAACTCTTCCTGCGGTTCAAGCATCGGATACTTGCGCACTTCCGAGAGATAGCGCGACAAGCCGCCGTCTGCACTCGGCAGCGAGGGAAGATTGCGTTCGGCCATGGAAAACCCCTTTATCGAATAACGAAACACCGGCCTTTCCCAGAAAGCCGGTGCTTCTCTACGATTAAATATAGGAGTTGTGACGATATTTTGAAGAGGATCCTAAGGAAAGCCCTTGCTTACGCATTTCTTCAGATATCAAAATCAAGACGCTTCGCCTGGACGACCCCTTCCAGACCGGAAACCTGAGCGAGAAGGGCATCATCCACAAGACCGTCAACGGATAGAAGAGCGATTGCATCCTCGCCCTGGTCCTTCCGGCCGAGGGAAAAGGTCGCGATGTTGACGTCCTTCTCACCGAGCAGGGTCCCGAGACGGCCGATGAAGCCGGGCCGGTCCTGGTTCGTCACATAAATCATATGCGGCCCGAACCCGGCTTCCATATTGATGCCCTTGATCTGAATGATCCTTGGTTTTCCATCGGAGAACACGGTTCCCGCAACCGAGCGGGTTTGTTTCTCGGTCATGATGGTGAGCCTGATGTAGTTTTCATAGGCCCCCTGTTGATCGCGCCTCACCTCTTCAATCTTGATCCCCCGTTCACGGGCAAGGACCGGCGCTGA
The DNA here is from genome assembly GCA_039180865.1 of Pseudomonadota bacterium. Taxonomy (GTDB): domain Bacteria; phylum Pseudomonadota; class Alphaproteobacteria; order Rhizobiales; family JACESI01; genus JBCDCU01. Next base: position 18,348 of record JBCDCZ010000008.1, read on the forward strand.
GACCATATTGACGGTCTGGAGAAGCGGCTGCATCAGACCGGCGAGCGCTGCCGCCGTCATTGCCTTCACATTCATTTCTGAAACTTCGCCCTCATACTCAATCCGGACGGCCTTGATCCCGGTCTCGGTCAACTGGCCCGCAAAGGAGCCGAGTTTTTCCGCAAGCTTCACGAAGGGCGTAAGGCGTGGTGCTTCTTCTGCCGTGATCGACGGCATGTTGAGCGCGTTCGAGACCGCACCCTTCATCAGGTAATCAGCCATCTGTTCGGCGACCTGAAGGGCGACGTTCTCTTGAGCTTCGGACGTCGATGCGCCGAGATGCGGTGTGCAGACAACATTGTCGAGACCGAACAGAACGTTCTCCGTGGCGGGCTCCGTCTCGAAAACGTCGATCGCAGCGCCTGCAACCTTGCCGGATTTGAGCGCCTCCGCGAGATCGTCTTCGACAATCAGACCGCCACGGGCGCAATTGATGATCCGAACACCGTCTTTCATCTTGGAAATCGCCTCGGCATCGATAATTCCGCGTGTCTTATCGGTGAGCGGCGTATGAAGCGTGATGAAATCGGCGCGTGCGAAGAGCTCGTCAAGCTCAACCTTTTCGATGCCAAGATCGAGCGCCCGCTCAGGCGACAGGAACGGATCGAAGGCAACGACCTTCATCCTGAGCCCAATTGCGCGTTCGGCGACAATCGATCCGATGTTCCCGGCCCCGATGATCCCGAGTGTTTTGGACGTCAGTTCCACGCCCATGAACCGGGATTTCTCCCATTTACCGTCCTGGGTCGAGACGTCGGCGGCGGGAAGTTGCCGGGCGACCGCGAACATCATCGCGATCGCATGTTCTGCCGTTGTGATCGAATTGCCGAAGGGCGTGTTCATCACGATGATCCCTTTGGCCGACGCCTTTTGAATATCGATATTATCGACACCGATTCCGGCCCGTCCGATCACCTTAAGATTGTCCGCTGCGGCGATAATCTTTTCAGTCACTTTCGTCGCTGAGCGGATGGCTAGACCGTCATAGTCGCCGATCACGGAGAGGAGTTTTTCCTTGTCCTTGCCAAGATCGGGCTGGAAATCCACATCGAGACCGCGATCCTTGAAAATCGCGACGGCGGTCGGTGACAGTTTGTCTGAAATAAGCACGCGGGGCGCCATGGCTTTGATCCTTTGGTTTGCGGGCAGCGCCTCTTAGACGGCGCGCCCTCAATTCTTGGAATGATTGAAATTTGAAGAAGGCAGGAGCCCGGCCTTAGGCCGCGCTCTGCAGGGATGACGTCGCCTCAGCGAAGGCCCAATCGAGCCAGGGCATCAGGGCTTCAAGATCGCTCGCTTCAACGGTCGCACCGGCCCAGATCCTGAGCCCCGGCGGTGCATCGCGGTAATGCCCGATATCGAAGGCAGCCCCTTCTGCTTCAAGAAGCGCGGTCATCTTCTTGGCAAACGCCGCCTGCTCGCTTGCTTCCAGCGCCGCAATAGTGGGATCGGTGATCACAAGACAGACCGATGTGTTAGAGCGGGTTGCGGGATCTTTCGCGAGAAAGTCGACCCACGGCGTGCGCGCGACCCATTTCGCAATGACGTCAAAGTTCGCATCGGCCCGCGCGATCAATTGATCGAGCCCGCCAATTCCCTCCGCCCATGTGAGCGCATCGAGATAATCTTCAACACACAGCATGGAGGGCGTGTTGATCGTGGCGCCTTCGAAAATGCCGTCGATCAGCTTGCCGCCTTTGGTGAGGCGGAAGATTTTCGGAAGCGGCCAGGGCGGCGTATAGGTTTCGAGCCGCTCTACGGCGCGCGGCGACAGGATGAGGATCCCATGGGCCGCCTCCCCGCCGAGCACTTTCTGCCAGGAGAAGGTCGTCACATCGAGTTTGTCGAAGGAAAGCGGCTGTGCGAAGGCAGCAGACGTTGCATCGCAAAGTGTGAGACCTGTGCGGTCTTCGGCAATCCAGTCGCCATCGGGAACGCGCACGCCAGAGGTGGTGCCGTTCCAGGTGAAACAGACATCGCTTGAAAAATCGACGGCGGAAAGGTCGGGAAGCACTCCGTAATCGGCTTTGAGAAGCGTCACGTTCTCAAGCTTCAGTTGCTTGACCGCGTCGCTCACCCAGCCTTCACCAAAACTCTCCCATGAAAGCATTGTCACGGGGCGCGCGCCGAGGAGCGACCACATCGCCATTTCATAGGCGCCGGTGTCGGAGGCAGGCACGATACCGATCTTGTAATCCGCAGGCACTTTCAAAAGCGCGCGGGTGCGTTCGATCGCGTCTTTGAGTTTTTGTTTGCCGATTTTCGCTCTGTGGGAACGTCCGAGTGCTGCATCTTTAAGCGCATCCAGACTATAGCCTGGTCGCTTGGCGCACGGTCCTGAAGAAAAACGGGGATTTGCCGGCAGGTTTGCCGGTCTTGCAGTGTCGCTCATCATTCTACCCTCTCAGATAGCTGCCCTTCGGTGGGGAAGGGTGGCCCACTGATGCGCTTACAGGAAAGCGCGGGCGTCCTCAAGTCCTTCAACAGTCGAACGTGTTATTACGGGGTTTTGATGTCGACGGCTCCGGGACCATGCCGCGAGACGCCGGTGAAAACGCACTGTCATCTATGAGAGGACCGGGTTCGAAAACTGAATGCCCATAGAAAAGGCCCGCGCGGCAATCCAACGCCGTGCGGGCCTGTCGTATGTTTAAGCCAATCTATTGCAGGTTTGTGCTGTGCGCTTTTTGGGTGTGTTTTTCTTCAAACGCGCGGCGCTCGACTGTGGTCATGGCCGGTTGGTCGTCCGCACCCACCATGGAGAGCGGGATGTTCGGCGCGATCACGGTTGGGCGTGATGGTGAGGCGGGCCGTGGCATTTGCGGGGGGACAGCTTCCCATTCATCCGCACCGTAGATTTCGGCAAGCGAGATCTGCGAACGCTGGAGGACGTAATCCTCCGGCTTCGGCAGGCTTTCCGTAAAGCGCCAGTGGAAAGGCATTTTTTCACCCTCTTCGGACGTCTGGATGAAGCCGTCTTCGGTGATCATGCCGCCCGCTGCTTCAATCAGCTCGAGGACGGAGAAGTCCTTGCCGTTTTCCAGAATAAAACGGGTGCCTGCCCTGATCAGCCCGCGCTCCTTCGCGTTGGCTGTTCCGTCAGTATTCTTGTCTCCGGCAATCGCCCAGATGAGATCGTCTCCGTCAGTGCCGAGTTCACAGCCGGTCGCAGCGCGGACTTTCGTTCCGTCTTCGCGCATCAAGGCGCCGTCTGAACGCAGGATATCGATCACCGGCACATGCCGCCCGGCGAACTTCCCGTCCGCGCAATAGGTCACGTGGCCCGGCGTCGTCATCAGGCCGAAAAGATCGAGAATGTGTTTCGAGCGATTCTGGAACGTGCGCGTCACGCGGCCCGGTACGAGTTCCCCGTCTTTGTCGTAAGAAAGGACAAGATCGCCCGAGACGATCTCCTCAATTGGCTTTACCGATCCGTCGAACATAGAGACCGGAGTACCTGCCAGGAAGCACTTGGGATCTAACTCATTGAGTTCATCGAGTTGTTCCGATAACAACTCACCCCTCTTCTGATCATCGCTTGGTAAAATGATAGTTTCGCCATCTCTTGAAAGCGAGGTTAACCTGAAGTTGCCACTGCTATCTGGCCCGTACGTATAAATAACCCAGCCAAGCAAGCCGCCATTCTCATCAACTCTGAGTACTTCAGTTCTGCTTGAAGTAGGATTCGTTGTATTAGATGTAACAGTATAACCTCCCCCATCTAATTCAGTCACCGTCCGAGCGTACCCTTTCGAAGTAATCGCAGGCGTCTCAGCATTCTCACCTCCGCTCAAAACATAGTTTCGAACCGCAACAAAAGCTTCAAGTTGAAACTTCCTATTAAATTCAGATGTTGTAAGAAATGCCTCACTTGCTATACTGTGCTCTTTTTCAAAATCCGCAGAAGTAAGATCAATTCCAAGAAATTCATACGCATCTTTGAGATCATTATAAAGCGTACCTTTAACAAATTCCTCAACTCGTATAAATTGATAGGTTACTCCGCCGGTAAATTCACTTCCTACTGGAATTTCAAAACCATCTTTTACTCTAATTTTTGTTCCAATACCAACTTGGAAACTTACTTCAAAATTATCAGTGGTTACGGACTCTCTGATGGTAATGGAACCGCTAACAGGGCCAGCACCTGCCTCCACCACATCAGTTTCCTCTGCCACCGAAAAACCGTCATCACTGTTGTAGATGAAAGCAACTTCGCTTGGAGAGTCAGGCCTCTGGAAGCTAAATGCAAAATCCGGCTCAAAGTCACTATTTAGGCTAAACGAGCCCTTAAAATACTCTAGATCCAATTCATAACCAACATTGCCCGCGCCTACAGCAACAAATCCAGCTGAGCGTGCTTCTGAGCGGATAAATGCATCAAATGCTTCTATCGAACCCACTAGCTGCGGAGTCGTAGTTATACCTCTCTGTATTTGATTCTGAAGCTCTTCTTTGTCCATCCTACTTCTATTTCGTTTTTACAACTTCCCACACTTGTCTAAATTCTCGCTTCGTCATTCCGGGCTCAATGAAATTGTAAAGCTCAGATTTATAGATTATTTGATACAAAAATACGGGAGATATAAGATTATTTTTCAAAAACTCAAAATTGTATTCATAGTTCAGAAAGCCATAAAAAGAAAAAATTGACAATCCAAAACATATATACTTTTCTTTTCTATTAGAACTGTTTAATTCTACGTATACTGATTCAACACGAAATCCATCCACATCAATATATATTTTGCAATAAATATTACTATAGTATAATTTTCCCTTATTTTCCAAATTATTCGTTTTCAAAATTATTATTGAATTACTAGAATTTTTATTCTCTTCATTTTCGATGAATTCTTTTCTGATTTTTTTATATTTCAATCCAGGAGTATCGCCTCCTGGCGGGAGAGTGAAATGATTTCCGAATAATAGTGTAAGAGTATCTCTAATTTCAAGATCTTCTGAATAATAAAGATAAAATCTCATATCATCTGTATTTGATTTTAGATGTAATCTATCATATTTCTCAGAAAAAATTGGGTTTGATAAACCTTCAAAACTGTACAAATCGATCAATCTATTTTTATTAATTTCAGAAAACGTAGGATATGCTGTCAAAATAATAAAAAAAATTGACATTAAGGCGTAAATGAATGGTGCCAATACCACTTTGCAATATTTAGCCATCCCCTCACTCCTCCCTAAAAGCTCTGTATGTCGCATCGACGACAGGTGAGAGGAGATAATCGGCGACGGTGCGCCCGCCTGCAATGAAGAACACCTGAACCGGCATGCCGGGTGAGAGCGAGACGTCGGCCTTGAGATCGTCGAGCACGCTGTCGTCGACCAGAACCCGCGCCAGGAAGTAGCGCTCGCCGGTGGTCTCATCGGTGAGGATGTCTCCGGTGACGTTGATCACTTCGCCGTCAAGCTTCGGGACCTTTTTCGCCTTATAGGCCGTCAGGATGAGCTTCGCTTCCGTGCCCTCGGTCACAAGATCGATGTCATTCGGATTCAGCCGGGCTTCGACAATGAGCCGGTCGTCTTCCGGGACGATATCAAGAAGCCGTTCGCCGGGCTGGACGACCGCGCCTTCCGTGTGGACCTGAAGATCGAGAACCCGGCCGCTGGAGGGCGCCCGGACCAGGGTGCGCGCCACTTCGTCCAAGGTTTCGCGGAGCTGATGGGTGAGTTCCTGAAGCCGCAGTTCCGTCTCTTCAAGTTCGTCCAGAACCACATTGCGGATTTCAGTCTTCAGATCGATCACCTCAATGTCGGCGGCAACGATGCTCTGTTTGAGCCTTGCGATGTTTGCTTCAATCCCGCCCGCTTCGCCTTCAAGTTCGGCAATGCGGCGCTCCATCTCCATCATCCGGCCCATGGTCGCAAGCTGGCGCTGATAAAGATCGCGCAGCGTCGTCACTTCCTCGCGGCCAAGGCGGGTCTGTTCGTTGACCCCTTTCAACTGATGGGTAAAGCCGCGGATTTCTTCTTCGGCTGCAAGCTTGCGCTGGTCGATGAGATCGATCTTGGTCAGAAGCGATGTGCGGCGGGTCTCAAAGAGGTGCTCCTGAACCGCCTGGTAGTTCCGAAGCTTGTCGGCCGGAAGCTCGATCCCGTCGCCAAGCCCAGCAAAGTCGATTGCCTCCCGCCCGTCGCGCTCGGCCACAAGGCGCATATGAAGGGCGCGGGCAGCGGCCAGCTGATCGGAGAGCGTATCAAGCCTTGCCCGCTGGCCGACATCGCGGATTGCGAGGATGGCAGCGCCCTTTTCAATTCGCGCGCCCTCACTCACCATGATCTCTTCGACAATGCCGCCTTCAAGATGCTGCACCACTTTGCGCTCATGGGTGAGCACCACTTCGCCATTGGCAATTGCTGCGGCATTCAATGGCGCCACGAAGGACCAGACGGCAAGGCCGATCACCATCGGAAGAAGCACGAAGAAGCCCGCCTTCATCGGCCCGCGCGCCGGCTTGTCATAGCGATAGGTGAAGACGCCTGCTTTGGGTTCTTTGGGCTTGTCGTTTGCCTTGCTCACAGCTTCGTCTCCCCGGTTTTGCGGATCGGCGCGACATTGCGGGCATTTTCTGCAAGGGTCTGCATGATCTCCTGCGCGGGCCCGAACATTTTCGCCTCACCGCCCTGGAGCACAAGAAGCTTGTCGACGCTTTGCAGAACCGATGGACGGTGCGCCACCGTCACCGTCGTGATCCCGCGCTCTTTGGCCCGGGCAAGCGCCTGAACGAAGGCGATCTCGCCATCCGTATCAAGATTGGAATTGGGTTCATCCATGACGACGAGCTTCGGCTCTCCGTAAAAGCAGCGCGCTAACGCAATCCGCTGACGCTGACCGGCGGAAAGAAGCGAGCCACCCGGTCCGATCTCGGTATGATAGCCCTGCGGGAAGCCGAGGATCGCCTCATGGACCATCGCTGTCTGTGCCGCTTTAACGACCGCTTTATCATCCGCCTCCGGATCAAGCCGGGCAATGTTTTCCGCAATCGTTCCATCGAAGAGTTCAACACTTTGCGGAAGGTATCCGATGGCAGCCCCGCGCTGGTCGGGATCCCATTGCTGAAGCGCTGCCCCGTCAAGGCGAATGGCACCGGTACTCGGCTCAAGGACACCGACAAGAAGCCGGGCGAGCGTCGTCTTGCCCGATCCGCTCGGGCCGATAATGCCGAGCGCCTCACCGGGTTCAATCTCGATATTGACGCCGCGCAGAAGCCAGCGCTTGCTTACCGGCTCTTCATAGGTTGCCTTAAAGACGGTGAGCGCCCCCTTTGGCTCAGGAAGCTCCATCGTGCGGGGCGCAAGCGGGGCGGCCTCTTCCATCTCAAGAAGACGGGCGGCGGCACGACGCGCATTGACAAAACCCTGATAGATCCCGACGGCGGCATCAAAGGGCGCAAGCGCCCGGCCGGTCAGGATCGAGACGGCAATCATCCCACCGGCGGTGAGTTCCGATTGCAGAACGAAGTAAGCGCCAAGAGCTGTTACCAGAACCTGGATTGCAAGTCTCAGACTGCGGGTCGACTGGGCAATCACGGTTGAGATATTGGCAACGGTAAAGCCCTTCTCGAGCGAATCCTGATTGAAGGCCCGCCATTTGCGCGACGCCCGATCCATCAGCCCCATCGACTGGATCACCTCGGCATTGCGCACGAGCTGGTCGAGCGCCTGCATCGCCTTCACCTGATTGTCGTTCGCAGCCCGTGCTGACCTGGACGGCACGCGCTCGGCGATGATGGCAAGAACCAGGAGAATCAGAGCACCGACCGTCACCGCAGCACCGAGCCAGGGGTGGATGAAGTAGATCACCGCAAAGAAGATCACCGCCCAGGGCGCATCGAAGAGATTGGCAAGATGCGGTGAGGTCACGAAGCCGCGCACGGTTCCAAGATCGCGCACCGGCTGGGTTCCGAGATCGCGCTTATAGACCGATAACTTCACGGTCTTTGTCACAAGATCGCTCGACAAACGATCATCGAGCCACCGCCCGATCTGGCTGAAGATCAGAGACCGCAGCCCTTGCAGGAGCCCCATAAAGACAATCGCACCCGCAACGACAATCGTCAGCATGATGAGCGTGTCGTAAGACCCCGACGACAGCACCCGGTCCAACACCTGCAGGGAATAGATCGGCACTGCCACCATCAAGAGCGCGATAAAAAGACCGAAGGCGAACGCCCCCCACAAAAGGGGGCGGCACTCTTCGAAGGCTGTGCGCAGCGGAAACTCAACACCGGATTTCGACGCCATAAGACCTTACTCCCTAAAAGACGAACTGGTCTGCTGTGAGGTTATGGCCCGTGCCATCGAGCTTCACGCGGAAGTCCGTATTGGCAAGCTCGACTTCGGTGTCCGCCGCATTCTCCGTCACCACCACATCGGCAAAGGCGACATTGAGGGCAGAAAGATCGATGACATCGGCAGAGCGATCAAAGTCTGTGATTACATCCGTCGCATTGATCGTGCTGTCACTCAGAAGATCATAGCGGAAGACATCCTCGCCGGATCCGCCGGTGAGTATGTCCGCCCTACCTCCGCCCACGAGCGTGTCATCGCCCTCACCGCCAACGACAACGTCATTTGTTCCAGTCGGAACCGCAAGACCTACATAAACACCGTTGAGGTCAAAGCCGACAATATCGACAAATCCGTCACCGTTCACATCACCCACTTCACGTTCCGTGTGTTCAAGCCCCCAGGAGGCCGTGCTCGATGAGAGATCGGATGTTGCCATGAACGAGGACCCAAATGTGCCATCGGCCTGTCCAAGAGCGACAACAGTACCCGCCGAACCAAAACCAACGATGTCTGCGCGGCCATCGCCATTCACATCCGCGACGCGGCGTTCATGGGCCTCGTTGCCCCAGCCTGAGTTCGTATCGAAGCCCCCATGAGCGTAAGTACCCAGACTTTGGAATGTGCCGTCAGACTGCCCAAGTGCCACAAAAACGTTTGACGTACCAAACCCGACGATATCGGCGCGGCCGTCGCCATTCACGTCCGCTACGCGACGCTCACTTGACTCAACACCCCAACCATCAGAAGTAGCAAAACCGTCATGGGCAACGAAATGGGTTCCAAAAGTACCGTCCGCCAGACCGAACGCTACATAGGTAACGCTTGATCCAAAGCCAACAATATCAGCGCGACCATCGCCATTGACATCCGCGACTCGACGCTCACTCGACTCAACGCCCCAGCCATCGGCATTGGCGAAATTGTCATGGGCAACGAAATGAGCTCCAAAGGTACCGTCCGCCTGACCGAGGGCGACATAGGTTACACTTGAACCAAAGCCGACGATATCGGCTCTGCCGTCACCGTTCACATCAACTACTACCCGTTCGTTCGTCTCATTGCCCCATCCCGTTCCTGTAAAACCTGTTGTGCCGTGGATGCTACCGGCAAAGGTGCCATCTGCCCTACCAAGAGACACATAGGTTATGGAGGATCCGAAACCGATAATATCCGCCCGTCCATCACCATTAACGTCCGCGACCCGACGCTCGTAGATTTCGCGTCCCCAGCCAGTGGGACTGGATGAGTAGGATCCGGTAGCAAAGATCAGATCATCAAATTCAAACTGCCCTGCTGTCTGATCACCAACCAAGTGGTCATTGCTGGCCCCGCCTGCGACAAGGTCATGGCCGAGAGTTATCGGCGCCAAATCGTCAGCACTCAACATTACGCCGTCAGCGAACTCAAAGCGTTCGATGTGTTCGGCCATATCGGCAATTCTGAGTTCACCTGAATAGCCACCTTCGTTCCACGACAGATAAAGGGATTCGCCCTGGCTGCTGCTGGTAACGGTTGAAATCGTCAAATCACTGAGTGTCAGATCCGTGAAGCTGACAGTATCTATGCCTCCACTTGATATCTCCGCATCACGGTTGATCCAGGTGATACCGTCGTCCATCCCGATCAGGTAAGTGTCGTTTCCGGCTTCGCCGTGAAGATATTGTGCTGCGGCTTCTGAATTGCCACCAGCATCGATAATGTCATCACCGTTCCCAGCGAAGATGAATTCAGGAGTGCCCTGCCCTCTTATGAAATCGTCGCCTGATGTTCCGTAGAGATGGTCACGACCAAAACTATCAACGTCACCATTAATCGCACTCAGCACCGTACCATCCGCGAACTCGAAACGCTCGATATGAGCGCCCATCTCGGCGATGGATACGCCGCCGGAGACACCATCCTTTGTCCAGTCGAAGCGCAGAACCTCACCTTGTGTGGAATGCGAAAAGCTACTGACAATTATGTCGTCCAGTGTCAGATCGGTGAATCGTATGACGTCTGTGCCCCAACCGGCCCTTTCGCCATCCAACGTAATCCAAGTACCACCATTGACGGTGCCGAATAGGTACGTGTCGTTACCTGCTTCGCCATAAAGGTATTGCGATACATTGGTTCCACCACCCTCGATTATATCGTTACCAGCGCCGCCATAGATGTAGTCTGACGTGCTTTGGCCGATAATCAAATCATCACCGGACGTTCCATAAAGGCGATCACGGCCATTGGACGCGAAGTCCGCATCTATGGAGCTTACGGCCGAACCATCGGCGAATTCGAACCGTTCAATATGCGAGCCCATTTCGGCAATGGACAAGCCACCGGTAATCCCATCCTTCGACCAGTCAAAGCGCAGAACCTCACCTTGTGAGGAGTGTGAAAAACTGCTGATCGTTATGTCGGCCAGTGTCAGATCGGTGAAGCGTACGACATCGGTGCCCCAACCGTCCCTTTCGCCATTCAGCGTGATCCAGGTGCCGCCACTTTGGTTGCCAAATAGATACGTGTCGTTACCGGTCTCACCGTTAAGGTATTGCGAGCCGCTACTGCCGCCACCATCGATTATATCGTTCCCAGCACCGCCATAGATGTAATCCGACGTTGTTTGGCCGATAATAAAGTCATCGCCGGATGTACCATCAAGACGATCGCGGCCGTTAGATACAAAGTCCGCGTCGATTGCGCTCACCGAGGACCCATCAGCAAATTCAAAGCGCTCGATATACTGCCCCATATCGGCGACACGGAGGTATCCGGTTTCGCCATCTTTCGACCAGTCGAAACGCAAGACCTCACCGTTCGAGGAATGGATCTCACTCGAAATTGAGATATCGGCAAGTGTCAGATCTTTGAAACGAACAATATCAGTACCGCCGCCAGAGGTTTCCGCATCCTTATTGATCCAGGTATTAGCATCATTTTTTCCGATCAAGTAGGTATCGTTGCCCGCTTGGCCATACAGATATTGAGCTATTGTGGCGAGGCCATCCGAGTTCCCGGCGCCATCCAGCGTGTCATTGCCAGCGCCACCATAAATGAAGTCAGCTGTACTCTGACCGATGATAAAATCATCCCCAGAGGTTCCACTCAATCGGTCGCGACCGAAACTGCTGTAATCAGCGTCGATTGCGCTCACTGAAGACCCATTGGCGAATTCGAACCGCTCGATGTGCTGGCCCATCTCGGAGATCCTCAGAGTTCCCGAGTAACCATCCTTGTTCCAATCGAAGCGGAGAACGTCGCCCTGCGAGGAGTTCGCAAACGTTGTGATTGTAATATCTGCGAGCGTGAGATCTTTGAAGCGAACAGTATCTGTCCCGCCCCCGGAACTCTCACCGGACAGGTTGATCCAGGTGCTCGCGTCATTTTTACCAATTATATAGGTGTCATCACCCGCCTCTCCGTAAAGAGTCTGGTTCAAATCTGCCGTACCGCCACCGCCATCGAGTGTGTCGTTACCCTCGCCGCCGTAGAGATAATCGGACCCGCTTTGTCCAACGATGAAATCATCACCGGCTGTACCGTAGAAACGGTCCCCTCCTGAACCGAAGGAATCCGCGTCGATTGCGCTCACCGAAGCCCCGTCGGCAAACTCGAACCGCTCGATGTGCGAGCCCATTTCAGCAATGCGCAGAGACCCGGGAAAACCATCCCTCATCCAGCTGAGAACAAGGACAGCGCCGTTGGACGCATCATCTTCGCGGGCAAACGTGATGTCGCCAAGCGCAAGGTCTTCGAAGCGGACAACATCGGTTCCACCAGACGCGCCCTCGCCATCCAAGGTGATCCAGTTGTCGCCGCTCTGCTTGCGTATGACATAAGTATCGTTTCCGGCCTGGCCATTCAGTATCCGCGAGCCGTGTACCGCTGTTCCCTCAATGCCGGCATCGATGAGATCATCGCCGTCAAGAGCATGGACCGCTGCATGCTCCTCACCAGCGGTCAATGTGTCGCCGCCAAGAGATCCGGTGAGCTCGATCAACCGGCCAAAGCTTGTTTCACTGAGATCATGGCCCTCGCCCTTGATCTTAATGGCAAAGCCGTTCGCCGCGGCCAGAACCGTATCGCCGCCCTCTTCAATGATCGACAGATCGGAGAAACTAAGGCCCACACCATCGAGATTGATGAGGTCTTCGCCGACCGTAAAATCGGTGATGACATCGATCCCAAATGGGGTGCTGTCGGTTACTGACGTAAACCTGAATTCGTCCACTCCTTGACCACCGGTGAGAATATCGCCGCCAATGCCGCCGATGAGGACATCATCGCCATCCCCGCCTTCGAGCCAGTCAGCACCGCCATCGCCGGAAAGCGTGTCGTTACCCTCGCCACCTTCGAGGATGTCATTCCCGTCGCCACCTTCGAGAACGTCGTTACCCGCTTCGCCAAGAAGACGGTCTTTCCCGGCACCGCCATCCAAAATGTCGGATCCCTCTCCGCCGAGGAGGATATCATCACCTTCGTTACCGGAGAGAAGATCGTTTCCTTCACCTCCAGAGATCGCGTCATGACCCGCACCACCGCTCAGAGTGTCGCTGTTGGTGCCGCCATCGATCTGATCGCTGCCGTCACCACCTTCGATCAGGTCGCGTCCCGATCCGCCATAGATGATCTCATCGCCGGTTCCGCCGTAGATCGCGTCAACACCGGCTCCACCGTGGATCCAGTTCTGACCGCTTTCGCCTTCGATGAGGTCGTTGCCCGCACCGCCTTCGATGTAGTCGTCACCGGTTCCTGCTCTGATGAGATCATCGCCTGCACCACCAAAGATGCGGTCGCCATCAACACCTCCGATGATGAGGTCAGCGCCGTCATCGCCGGAGAGGACGTTCGCTCCGCTGGTGCCTTCAAGCCGGTCATTGCCGGTGCCACCATAAAGCGAGTCAGCGCCAGCGCCACCGATCAGAAGATCATTGCCGGAATCGCCCTTCAGGAAATCGCTGTCCGCGCCGCCATCAAGGAAATCGTTGCCGGCCCCTCCGTAGAGCGAATCAAGCCCGCTGCCACCATACAAAGAATCGTCGTGCGTGGAGCCGCTCAGATAATCGTTGCCGCTGCCACCAATCAGAATGTCGGAACCATCACCACCGTAAAGGTCGTCAGTACCACCGTCGCCTTCAAGACGATCGTTGCCCTGCTCGCCATAAAGCGTGTCGTTGCCGCTGTCTCCGCGAAGGTGATCGTTGCCAGAATCACCCTCCAGGTGATCCGAACCAACTCCTCCATGGACATAGTCGTTCCCGGAGCCGCCTCTTAGCGTGTCGTTCCCATCTTCACCGTAAAGGCTGTCGTTGTGGTTTCCGCCGTTGATCGTGTCATTGCCGGTTCCGCCGCGCAGGTAATCGTAGCCGTTACCGCCATTGATCGTGTCGGCACCGTCATCACCGAACACCCAATCATTGCCATTTCCGGAGTTAACGACATCGTTACCTTCATTGGCATAGATCTTGTCGTGACCGTCACGGCCTGTAATCGTCTCGTTCCAATGGCCACCGTTTAGCGTTTGGTTCACACCAGTCGCATCAATGTACCATTCATACGAAACAGATTCCCCCTGCTCACGAATAACAGTGTAGGCGGTTTGACCGTAATACGTACCCGCTCCAGCGACCTGATATGTACTCAATGCGGAAAACGAAGACGGTTGGACAAGTTCATTATCGGAAATGAAGGGAAGCCCACTGTCCCAAAAGGCGTTGTTGTCTACGCTGATGGGTGTTCCGTCATCAAATGGATTGGCTCTGTTATTGAAATCAGAGTGATTGGAAGGAAGACCCACCGATGCCGAACGGGTACCGGTCGTGGACGCATCGGCGTAAGCCACCGTATCGTTATTGGTTGCGACACCAAAGTCCGTATCGTCAGCTTCCGTGGCATTGTCCGCAGAGAAATCATAAGTCACGGATCCGCTGAAACGCGTCGCCTGTCCCGTCAGATCCTCGAAAGTATCGAACCGGAAATCAGTATCGGTGAGGCTTGCGGCATCGACATTTTCCAGAATGACGATCTGCCCGTCCGACTGGTGGATCAGCGTGTCTGCCCCAACCTGTTCGAAGGTGAACTGGTCAACCGAAATCAGATTGTCGACAGCCGAGAGATCAAGCCGGTCTTCGCCGAGCGTGAAGTCGGTCACCTGATCGACATCGCCCGCGCCTTTCGTGATCTCGAAGGTATCAGCACCGGCACCACCGGTCAGGACATCGAACCCGCCACCATCGATGATCGTGTCATCGCCTGCCGTGCCATTGATCCGCTCATTGGCGGATGTTCCGGTTACGCCGGCAATTTCGGTGATATCGAACTGGAAGTCGGATTCCGAGAGTGAACTTGCCGCTGTCTCTTCAACGATCAGCGTCTGCCCATCTTTGAGGGTGATCGTTGCATTAACGCCGGATTGCGCAATGTCATAACCGAAGAGCTGCATCTGCTTTTCGGTGACAAACTCGCGTCCGAAGCTTGAAAGATCAATCGCATCGACGCCGTCCTCGAAGTCGAGGACGCGGTCCGTGTCGCCGTCATTGTTGGTGATCACGAAGGTGTCGGCGCCCGCACCGCCGATCAGGCGGTCGCTTCCCATTCCGTCAACGACCGTATCATCGCCAAGGTCACCGGAAAGAAGATCGTCCGCGCCTGAACCGTGAACAGTGTCGCTGCCGTCACCGCCATAGATGATGTCATTGCCCGGTCCGCCATCGATGAAGTCGTGGCCGCCGAGACCGAATACGCTGTCGTCGCCTTCCAGGGAGAGGATTGTATCGTCTTCGGAGGTTCCGAGGATCTCGTCGTTTCCTTCAGAGCCGATCATCACATTGGCAATGTTGATTTCGAAGGAGTCGTTCTCGAAAAACACCGTCTCGATCAGCGGCCCGTCAGCGCCGAGTTGACCTTCGATGCGGATCGAATGGGCCGCATCGGCGCGCGAACGCACGATCAGATCCTCACCGTCGACTTCGAGGAGGACGTCCTTTGCCTTGTAGCCGTTGGTGAGCTTAATGCCGTCAATGCCCGACGCATCGGAAATCGTCACCATGCCACCCATGATTTCGATTTCGTAGATGTCGTTGCCGTCACCGCCGCGCAGGGTGTCGTTGCCCTGATCGGAAATCAGCGTGTCATCGCCAGCATCGCCGTAAACCACGTCATCACCGACGCCACCGGTGAGCGTGTCGTTGCCTTCGCCACCTTCGAGTATGTCGGTACCGATCCCGCCGACGAGATTATCGTCACCCGCATTCCCGAGAAGAAGATCGTCGCCTTCGCCGCCTTCAAGCAGGTCAGCGCCTTCGCCACCATCGACCACATCATTGCCGGTGTCGCCATAAAGGAGGTCATCACCCGCACCGCCGTAGATCGTGTCGTTGCCGTCACCGCCGCGGATCGTGTCGTTGCCGCTATCGACTGACGTGTAGCCGGTGACAGTCCCGTCCGCCTCTTCAATTGCGACGAGTGTATCGCCGCCGATCAGATCGCCGCCGGATCCGCCAAAGAGCGTATCGTCACCTTCATTGCCTTCAAGATAATCGGCCTCGTTGCCGCCATCGAGGGTGTCAGCGCCCGCACCACCTATAAGCGCATCGCCGCCATCGCCGCCGTAAAGCGTGTCGTCGCCCTCATCGCCTGAAAGCTCGTCAATGCCCGCATCGCCGTAGAGCATATCATTGCCCGTACCGCCAAGGATGATATCGTCACCCTCGCCACCAAAGATAACGTCGTTGCCCGCACCACCGATCAGTGTGTCGTTTCCAAGACCGCCATAGATTGCGTCATCACCACCGCCGCCAAGCACGTAGTCGTCGCCGTCACCGCCATCGATGAAATCGGCACCGTCGCCGCGTTCGGTCTCGGTGATCTCGCCATTGGCATCGCTCAGGGTCTCAACCGCGTCACCATAGAGCGTATCGTTCCCCGCGCCGCCGAGGAGCGTATCGGCACCGAATCCGCCGGTGAGGAAATCGTCGCCGTCGCCACCGTCGAGCGTGTCGTCGCCGTCGCCGATCTCCACGCTTCTTTGCGCGAAGACGGTGACCGACCCGTCCGCCTCGCCGGTTTCAGGATCGAGCGAGGCGCTGAACGCATCGATATAGGCCGGGTCGAGATATTCGAACTCACCTGCATTGACCCGTGCGAGGAGTGCCGCATTGGCGATCGCCAGCCAGGCAAGGAACTGCGCGCCGGGCGATGTTGTGCTGCTGCCGCCCTTCAGTTTGTCGTCAATGCTTCCCTCAACACGCCCGACGACGTTCAGGAGTGCTTCGCGTAGCGTCAGCGCGCCCGCAAACGGTTTTCCGTCGAGATTGGTGAGCGTTTCATAGGCTTCAAGGCCGAGATCGACTTTGAGCGCGGAATTGGTCGCCGCCTCGCTGTTGAGCCAAGTCTCGATAGTGGCAGTAAGGTCCGTCGCGAAAAGCGTGACGACCTGACCGCCATAAACCGCATCATTGCCCGCACCGCCAAAGAGCTGGTCATTACCCGCTTCGCCAATAAGCGTATCAACGCCTGCGCCACCGTCGATATAATCGTCATGGCCGCCGCCATTCACGAAATCATTGCCACCATCGCCGAAGAGCCGGTCGTCGCCATAACCGCCAAGCACGATATCGTCACCGATCCCGGCAAAGGCCTGATCGTTACCGGCCCCTGCGATGATGAGATCATTGTTGCTGCCGCCAAGGCCGGAACCGCGCTCCTGATCGCCGGATTCATCGTCGCCGCCCTCACCGGGGCCTTCCTCACCTTGTGTCGCTACGAAAGAACGGGCGACATAATCGACAGCGTCCTGGTAGTCTAGGACGCTGTCGCCATAGATGATGTCGTCGCCGTTTCCGCCGATAAGAAGGTCGGATCCATCCCCGCCGTTGAGTTCGTCATTGCCTTCGCCACCGGAGGCCGTGTCGTTTCCGCCTTCTCCCTCAAGACGGTCATTACCTTCGCCACCGATGAGTTCATTGTCGCCGCTGGACCCAATCAGCGTGTCAGTACCGGATGCACCGATCAGGATATCGTCCTGGCCTTCACGAGCGCGGGCGATGTAGCCGCCGGAAATCTCGGTCACCGTGATCGTGAACGTCCCGTCGCCATTGTCCGTGTATTCGACGAGCGGTGGAGGGGGTGTGAAGTTGAAAAGGCCATTGAATAGGCTCGCCAGCTTGGAACCTAAAAGGCTTCCGAGTATCGGACCGAACGGTCCTAGTACTGGAACCAAAGCCGATCCGACAACTGTCCCAAAATAAGCAGTTGCACCTGCGACAGCGGTCTGGAAGAGCGTTTGGCCGAAGTTGTCAAAACCGTGCTCCAATAAGTTACTGACGAATGTCACAGCAGCCGCAACGGCAGCCGCACCAACAGGCGATAAAACCCGGGCGTTCTCTGCTGGAGCAGCTGTTCCAAACCCGTCTTTGAAACTGAATGTGATCTGGTCAACAGTCGCCTTAGCGCCGCCCCAATTCGTACTCTTGACAACTTCTGTGATCGCCGTTCGAATGGCGATGTTTCCCGCGAGTTGTGCCGCTTCACCACCAGAAATTTGGCCTTGGAGGGCGGTGGTGACGGCAAATTGAACTACGGCTCCCTTGATCGCACTACCAACTTCGCTATTTAAAAAGTCTGCCTGATCATCGGCAAGACCGGCGAAGTCGAGGAGTGCATTCGCACCGACCTGTACGCCGATTATAGTTGCATATTGCTCGGCAACATCTTCCAGATCGCCACCCGCGATGAGGTCAGCAATGATCTGCGGCGCCAAATTGGCGAGATGGAGAGGAACCTCCTCGACAGCTTTCCCTATCGGATCAAGAATTTCCTTGGCCAGAAGTTGGAGATGATCGATTACCTCGCCAAATGCAGTTTGTGTCCCATCGTCGTTATCGACGACCGCGTTCTCGCGATAAACTAAGATCCGTTTGTCACCTTTTACGACCAAAGACGCTTGGGTGTTGTACTCGTCGAGTACGCCGACTTCCTCAAGCGCTTCGACCAGCCAGCTATTCTGGAAGTCTCCATCGACTTCAAAGAGCTTGATCTCCGATCGATTATGTACCCGGACGCCTTCGGCAATATACGTGTGGTGCGTATCAACCTCAAAATTGTAAGTCACCCAACCTATTGGTGATTTTTCAACTGCGAGATTTCCCGAACTTGCTTGGGCTGCATAAGCAACGTCAAAGAGAGCAGCCGTCTCTAAGCTATATGTGATACGGGTCACATCAACCGTTTCGAGATCGCCTGATGCGAGGACGATCTCAGCTTGGCCATCAACGACCATGTGACCTATCTTGCGGAAAGTTCCGGTGGGTGTGAGAAAGAGGTGTCCTTCCGTCACATGAATCGGATCTCTGTTATCGGCGAATTCCAATCTCAGGAAGTGGTCCGTGACGTTAGTAAAGAGTCTTGTCACTTCGCCAGCAACAAGATCGCCATCTCGATCATGGGCGGTCACAAAATCACCGAGTTGAACCTCCTCGATCGCAATCGTCGAGCCGTCCGAAAGCAATATCCCCGTCCCGCCTGGAAAGCAGTTCTTAAATTCGGTTAGTTCACCAACAACATCATCACTGATTTCATCAAAAGTACGGGTATCCTGCGTGCTGGAAATCCCAGTCTCTTGCTCAATGAGTTGAGTAACCTGTTGTTTTTGAGCAGATGTCAGTTCTGCGTCCGGATCATCCAACAGGCCGAGCCACTCTTTGGCAGATCTTATACCATTTGCGAGACCGACAAGTGTCTCCGATTCAGGAAACAGCGCCGCCCCCAATTCGATAATCTGCGAAAGGCCCTGAATGTTTAAGGCCAGATCGTAACCAGTCCAAATAAGACCAATCGGCCCCCCGATAGCGCGGGCAAGCGTAGCTGCCGCCGTTTCAAACGCAGCCTGACTAGCGAATGCCACAAGAGCGTCAGAATCGATATTGAGATTCGTTTCGCCGATTGCAGCGATGATCTCTTCGACGGTGAGATCATCCTTATTGAGTTGCTTTGCAACATAGGCCGCAACCAAGCCGATACCTAGACCGATTGTAACCTTACCAAAGATGCCTGACGCGCCGGATAGAGCGGAATCGAAATCGGCAATAAAACTACTACTAAAACGGATATGAGTCTGACCATCGGCGTCGGTGATCGACGCAAACCCTTTCTCGTCGATTTCCGCAATGAAGTTATTACCAGCTTGTCCAGTAGGCCCAACCACTTTGTTCTGGTCATCAAAAAATAACTCACCGTCAGAAATTTTTATATACTGGATTTTTTCGACTGGCTTTATATATTCAAAATTATCCTTTTGAAATTCAGCAAGTAACTTCCTTTCAATTTTCCCAAGCTTTCCATCTGAGTTAAGTACTATATGTTTAGAAACATCATCTTGTTCCGAATTATATTGATCGATTAAGGCGCTGTCGACACCGTTTGCAAATATTCTCAAACCGCCCGCTGATGAAGCCGTGGAACCCGCTATAAGGTCGTCTTGGAGCACTTTTATGCGCAATTCAACTAATTTGGCTGCTGCGACGGGGTCGACATTATTGGCCAAATCTCTCGTGTACGCTTCTCGAATATTTTTGATCTGCGCACGGAGTTGCGTATTGTATTCTATGTGAACGCTGTCGCTGCCATTGTGGACACTCGTCCATTTTCCTAGATTCCCGCCCGCCTTTTGAGCATCAATGGTTTTTGGCTGGATGAGTAAATTGTTCGTAGAATCGATATCAAATGTGAAGTTTCCGTCCGCATTATCATAAACAAGTCTAAAGAACGATGCGTTTTCTTTTACAATCGCCTCAGGGATGAGATGTTGTATCTGCGTATTGCTTCTCGGTGAACCCTCATTATTTATGGTTTGATATGTATTAACGTCTAGCCTCCAATCACCGACACCTGTTCCTTCGGGGCCTTTGGATTCCTGGTACTTTGAAGCTAGATCGTTATGAAGTTGAGATGTATTTTTATGCTTAAAGATATTTAGTCCTGGTCGATCGGACTGACTATTAGTACCAGACATGACAAACGTCCTTTCGGTCTATGCCTTTAGTTTCTTTAAATCCTACAAACTTCCGCTTTTTCACATCTTTGAAGAAAGATTCATTGCAGTAGAAAACATCGTCGCCGCCAGCGAATTTGAACTTCCAAAGCGGAAGAGCTCCGACGAAGTCCTGAATATCTGGACGCTCCACAATTGTTCGAAGACAATAACTTTCTTGACGGAATCCATCGCGGGAAGCCCGTCCAAGAGATGCATCAGTCATTCCGGTTTCCGGCGATCCACCCTCAACGATCTCTTCTGAATGAAGCTCGATTTCTAGAAGCCGGCAGCAAACCATCCGGTAAAATTGAGTGTGTACGTACGGCTCATTGGTCTTAAAGTTGTAGAGTTTGATCGGAATGAACTGATGTACGTTCGGGTCAACTTCTTCGACGTAATCTTTGAATGCCTGCGTAACTAATGGAACCGGCGCCGCTGTCCAAAAATCTGGAACTTTTTTCGGATCGGGCTCTTTTCTTTCGTCAAATGTGACCAGATTTTCATTTTCACTCAACTTATCCGGGTCGATTCCATTCGGAAGCGCCCAGACTTTCACGCCATCAATACCTGGATCGTCTTGCGAGATATCCGCAAGATCCTGGTATTCTGAAAACAGGAGCTCCTTAGGTCGCCCCCTGTCCAACAAATAGATGTTGAAACGAGGAGAACCGACATTTGTACTAATTCGATAAAGCATCACTTCCCCTCAGTTCATTCGGGCGGGCTGAAGCCGCAGCATGGCCGTCGGCGCTTCCTGCCCTTCTGTTGTTTCAAAGGAAACCACGAATTGTTCGTCAGCTGAGAGCCCGATTGAGTGGCCGTGCTGAAGTACAGGGCCGCTCGCAAAAAGATACCCCACCACGCCCCGAAGGCGCTCCATCATCTCGGCTGGAGGGCGCGGAAGGAAAGTAATCTCTACCTCATAACCAAGATAAGCTGCGAGGCCGTGTGTACGTCCTGCAATGAGCTCGGGCCCAGCATCTGTCTTGTCGGAGAAAAGCCGTAAGCTCACCCAGTACGGATAGGGAAGACCACTCCCGGCACCCTTTTCGCCTTTCTGGTTGCGCATATAGACGTCATGCGCCCTTGCGCATGCAGTCGTAAAATCCACTTTATCAAGGAGTTCTTGACTGTTTAACCAGAACAATCCTGTCATCAAAACAAGTCCGCTCATCTTCGCTGCGAACTTCATCAGAAAGATCGATTGTGTGACGGTATCTCCGAAGTGCGCAACGGGCGATAAAGCGCCCATAACGATGTGGGCTTGATGCTCCTTGACTATTCTCGAAAGCGATTCCCGTTTCGGCGACTTCTGCACCGTTGCAAAAAACTCTTCTTCGGGGACCGGCTGGGGCACGATAAACATCGTGAAGGTGCGATCGTTCACCTTCAAAACAAAAACAGTGCCATCACTATCTTCATTGAGAAGTTCGGTACTGTCATTTTCAGCTGCGTAAGCTTTCACTCTTGCCAATAGAGCTTCCGGCGCTATCGCCGCCGAATCTTTAACGAGACCAATGATGGAGGGAGAACTGGGCGCAATCGGTTCGATAGACATGGTTTGGTGGAAACCTTTTCTGCTGTGCTGGTTGGAGTGCGGCAATTGCCGCCGGGCATTTTGCATAAGGGCTCCTTCGCGGCCAAGCATCCTTTGGCACACGCCTCAAATCTATCTCGATGTCTGATTTCAATTGAAACGCGCGACACCTTCGCGCGCAATCGTGTGGTGTTTAAACCCGCCGAATATTCGGCCAGATGATTTTAATTACTTTGTCCAGTCTTCTGAATCTCCCAGAAACAAATACCTAACCGAAAAAGCAGGCATAATTGTCAATGAATACTCAAATTCCAAACCGATCCCGATTAAATTTCGGGCCAACCACTTATCAAACATTGAATAATCTGGAGGCCGAATTCACCAGTTTGTGATCCTGAAATGACGTTAGATGAAGGACGACCATTTCGTCAATTGAGTCACATTGGCGAGATGATCCATA
>JBCDCZ010000009.1:0-36640 GCA_039180865.1 Pseudomonadota bacterium
GGTCAATGACAATGGTGTGTCGGAGAGAGGGTACGATCTTGTCAAAGTCCTATCCTCCGCTACGACGGACGGACTGATCCCAAGCGATTATTTGAGCACCTTTCCCGATGACTGGATGCATCGGGATCTTGCCGAACTCGAAATCGTTCTCACCAGTATGTTCCGCAAATGGGGTCGCGATCTTAATGGCGGGCGAACAACGCCCTCGATCACCTCTCCGGATATTGTCATTGCACGAAAGGATTTCGATCTTGCAGGCTGGCTGCTGGAGGTTGAACGAGCCGGGCCGGAGACGGTTCAGCGGCGTCTCAGGCCAGCGCATCCACAGTATGACCGGCTTCGAAGCATGTTATCAGCCTATCGCGGCCTCGCTGCTCGTGGCGGCTGGCCCGCAATACCTGATGATGTCGTTCTGAAACCGCTCGATCGACATGAACACGTTCGCGCGTTAAGGGCGAATATGACGGCGCGTGGCTATAATCACGTCAACACGAGCTCCGATCCTGACCTCTACGACAAAGAGCTTCTGAAAGCGGTCGTGCATTTTCAGGGGCGCAACGGGCTTGAGATCGATGGTGTTCTTGGACCGAAATCGTTCGCCGCTCTGAACATGCCTGCAGAGGAACGTGTCAATCAGATTATTGTCAATATGGAGCGGTGGCGGTGGTTGCCGAACAATCTTGGCAAACGCTATGTGCTGGTTAACCAGGCCGGCTTCCGGATGCGGCTCGTGGAAAAAGGGCGCACTGTTGATACGCGTCGGGTGATTGTCGGAAAGGCGTTTCATCGCTCGCCAATGTTCTCCGACAAAATCCAATACCTCGATTTCAATCCGACATGGACCGTTCCGCGATCGATCGCTGGCAATGAAATCCTGCCGAAACTCAGACGCGATCCGGGGTACCTCGCGGCCAACAATTACAAAGTCTATACATCCTGGAAGTCCGACGCCCCCGCGATGAGCCCCTTTACAATCAACTGGAGCGATGTGTCTTCTCGACGCTTTCCCTACAAGAGTGTGCAGCAACCGGGGCCGGGAAATGCGCTTGGTAATGTGAAGTTTATGTTTCCGAACAAGTTCAACGTCTATCTGCACGATACGCCGTCGCGTGGACTTTTCGCACGTGCTGAACGTGCATTGTCACATGGCTGTATCCGCGTGCACCGGCCGCTTGAATTCGCATCGCTCCTGTTCAGGAATGATCAGGCAGGCCTCGACGGAAAGAAAATCGATAACATTGTTTCTTCCGGCAAGTTAACACGGGTGCGTCTCAAGACACCGGTCCCTGTTCATCTCGCCTATTTTACGGTCTGGGTGGATGACGACGGTATTCCAGCCTTCTTCAACGATGTCTATAAGCGCGACGATTTGGTCTCTCGCGTGTTTTTCGGTACGGTTTAGTATATAAGTCGGGGCAATATTTACGGCTGATGCGATGGTGCGGCGATCGCAAACAATCTATAATCCGTGCCACGAATGTTTGGTTACCGATGCGCAGGGGCATTGGGGGTTTAGCTGGGATTGGGCAGTTCGTGGAGCGCGATTAGCGCCAATGATAGATCCGCACGCAAAGCGTTGCGCGCCGTCGCGCGGAGATAGATTTGGTTGATTCGATAAACCCCGACCGGAATCCATTGGATGCCCTTTACGAGATGGAAATGAAGGATCGCGATGTGAAGGATCCGATCAGCGCCGCAGCGGCAGTCGAGAATGACAGGGATGTTTCGCCGGTCAAGACAAGCCGCCTGGAAGAATCTTTGCGTCTTATCCGTGAACAGGAAGCCGATCGTTCAACCGCACGGGAGGATGGCCGCAAGGCGCAATATGCCCATCTTGAGCTTCTGAGGCGGGATATGACCGATGTCATCGACGATATTCCTGACACAATTGATTTCTTTGACTTTCAGCTCAGTCACGGCCCGCGCCCAAGGCTTTGGATCGATGCTGCGGCCTTCGTCACATGTGCCAAAGACAATGACCGCTTTCGATTGCTACGCGATACGAGAAACGGGCGCATTGTGCTCGCAGACGACAAGAGCCGCGATAGTATTCAAGATGCAGTCATTGCCTATGTGGCGGAGAGGATTGATCTACAAAATCGGGAAATAGATCTGCCAATCGGCACACCTGGCGGTTCAGCGGCCGACCAGCCGAAGACAGAGACGGAACCAGAACGAACGACACCTGTCAGCAATGACAATACCGAGCCGGAAGAGACCAAAGTGCTTCGCCCACGGGTCGTGCGGGGTATGTCCATTGGACAGGGAATTATTCTGTTTTCACTCGGATTCATTTCGGGGGCCGCGGCCCTTTTGGCGCTCGCCTGGTTCCATACGGAACTCGGTCTCTAGCTTAACCTTTCGCGATGTTCGCTCTTGAACCCGCCTGCCGTCAGGCACCGTTTTTCCCAATCGCAATGCCAGCGATCTCCATTGGGGCGCAGGTGAAACAAATTGTAGGATGCCGGATCGCGGTGGCTTGAAAGCCCGCTCGAGGCGCTGGCAACACCGATGACAGGCACTGGACCATTTGGACCGTCGATTGCGTGTTTGGTGTGCTTATGGGTATGGCCGTGGAGGATCAGATCGACCTGCTTTTCCCTTAACAGCCGCCGCAATGATGCACCATCGGTCAGCCGTTTATACCAGGACGTGCTGCGGGGATGAGGTGGGTGATGGATC
Source organism: Pseudomonadota bacterium (assembly GCA_039180865.1). GTDB lineage: Bacteria > Pseudomonadota > Alphaproteobacteria > Rhizobiales > JACESI01 > JBCDCU01. Next base: position 2,683 of record JBCDCZ010000009.1, read on the forward strand.
AGAACAACGCGGAAAAGGTCGGTCGCCTGAAAATCGTCCAGGAGTTCTTCCAGCCGATTCAGTTGCGCTCTACCAAGGGTTCCTGTCGCGAAGAACGGCGGTGTCGCGCCCGCACTTGAGAGGCCGATAATCGCCAGTGGTCCCCGTTGCCTGACATAGGGAAACATGACCTCACTGCGGCTCTTCGAGACCATTGATAGCGATGCGGCATCGTTGTCGCCAATCAGATATGGCTGCCAGGACGTGAGCGCTTTCTTTAGAACGCCCGGCACATAGGAATCGTGATTGCCACAAACAAGCGAGACGCGATCAGGGCTGCCAAGGTCAGCAAGCCAGTCGGCGGCGCGCTCAATTTCCAAGTCCAACCCGATGTTAATGAGGTCGCCAGTCACGGCAATATGGTCCGGTGTCTGCGCCTTAAGATCGGCGATGAGATGTTCGAGTGTATCGGTTTCCAGATGCCGCGCGCGATTTCGGTGATAGTTGAGATAGCCCGTGATGCGTTTCGACGCGAGCTCCTTGAGGCGTGCTGGAGGAAGCGGCGCCAAATGCGGGTCGGAAAGATGGGCAAGTGTGAACATGGATTGCGGCAGGTGAAGAAGCATGATCTCTTGCCGCCACTGACTACACCATTGGATCACCGGTTGAAATGTCTTCGTTCTTAAGACTGTCCGCAAGGACGTTTCTGGCAATTCAGCGCTGGCGACGGGGTATGACGCTTGGGGTGCGTGCTATCTGCATGGACGAAGATCAGCGCGTGTTTCTTGTCAAACATACCTATACGCCGGGCTGGTATCTGCCGGGAGGCGGGGTAGAAGCCGGGGAAACACTGCATCAAGCTCTTGAAAAGGAATTGCGGGAAGAGGGAAACATCACGCTGAGTGAGCCCGGAGAGCTTTTTGGTGTTTATCAAAACCGCAACGCGTCACCGCGCGATCATGTGGCTCTCTTCGTATGTTCTTTCTGGCAACAGGCTGCGCCACCCGTTGTACCGAATCGGGAAATAGCCGCTGTTGGCTTTTTCAATGTGCGCGAGTTGCCCGAAGACGCGACAGCAGCAACGCGGCGGCGGCTGGACGAGGTCCTGAACGCTGCCGAGCGGTCAGCGATCTGGTGAGGAATCAGAGTTCCTCGCCAACTTTGTTTTCAACCGGTTCCTGACCAGGCGCTGGTATCTGGCCGAGAAGGAAACGTTCATACATCCAGGGGTGAATGGCAACAGCGATCAGAAGCGCTTCGCGGGCGCGTTCCTGCCGTCCCTGATGAAACAGAATACGCGCCTTACCCGATAAGGCGCCGAAATGTTTTGGTTCAAGCGCGAGCGCTTTTTCAATGTCCTCAAGCGCTTCGTCGAATTTTTCCTGGAGGAAATTGATGTAGGCGCGCTGGTTCCAGCCTTCGGAGTAGTCCGGCGCCTTTTCGATGGCCTCGTTGAGAAGAGTGCGGGCTCCATCGTAGTCATACCAGCGCCGTCTTTCCATTGATTTTTCAATGAGTTCCCGGACTTCGGCGCTTGGAGCGCTTGCAAGCCAGTTTCGCCAGATCTTGTCTGCAACAAACCGTCCGCCGGCCTCGCTTTGTGTATCCTTTAAGAGTGCGAAGAGCCGCTCACGCTCAACTGCTTTGTCTTCGTTATAGGCCTTTTGGACGGCGTCATCGAGAAACCGGAGTTCTTCGAGCTGCTGTTGCTGTTGTGTGAGAGCGTTGGGCTGCTCGCTATTCTGATTATCGGTCGGCAATGTTTGCGCGAAACCCTGTACAGCAAATCCGCCTATCAAAATGAGGGTCGCAAGGGCAAGTTTTATAAGATCGAAAAAAGGCATGATCGGACTCCGAAGTTCGAACCGATCATGCCCTGAGCAACTGTTTCGTGCAATCACGCGGCGATCAAAGCGCTGCGATTGTGGGGACGCATGAAATCGATGTCCGGACCAACTGGTACGATCCGCGTCGGGTTGATGGATTCGTGGCTCTCGTAATAATGACGCTTGATGTGGTCCATGTTTACGGTCTCAGCTACGCCCGGCACCTGATAAAGCTGACGCAGATAATTTGACAGGTTCGGATAGTCTTCGATGCGTCTGATATTGCACTTGAAATGACCGACATAGACCGGATCAAAGCGCACCAGTGTTGTGAAGAGCCTCCAATCGGCCTCTGTAATCCGGTCGCCTGCAAGAAATGCCTGCCGGCTCAGAATATCCTCGACCTGATCAAGTGTCTTGAAGAGCGTGCTAACGGCCTCCTCGTAGGCTTCCGGCGTCGTTGCAAAACCTGATTTGTACACGCCATTGTTGATGCCGTGATAAACGATTTCGTTGATCTCATCGATCTTGCCGCGCAAATCTTCGGGGTAATAATCGGTCTTGCTCGATGCGAATTCGTTAAACGCGGTGTTGAGCATCCGAATGATCTCGGAGGATTCATTGGAAACAATCGTTCCGGTCTTCTTGTCCCATAAAACCGGAACAGTGACGCGCCCGGTGTAGGTCGGGTCAGCCTTGACGTAGATTTCCGACATGGCTTGCGCGTTGAAGAGCGGATCAGGGATAGCGCCTGGATTATCTGAAAATTCCCAGCCTTTCGATCCCATAAAGTGATCGACGACGGACACTGTTATGACGTCCTGCAGACCTTTTAGCGCCCGGAAAATCAGCGTGCGGTGCGCCCAGGGACATGCCAGTGAAACATAGAGATGGTATCGGTCGCGCTCAGCCTTGAAACCGCCAGTACCGCTTGGGCCAGCGCTGCCATCGGCGGTTATCCAATTTCTAAACTGCGCTTCGCTGCGCACAAATTTTCCGCCGGTTGATTTGGTATCGTACCATTGATCATGCCAGACGCCGTCTACCAATAATCCCATTGTTCGTCTCCGTGTTTGAAGGTGGCCTTGTTATCTCAGATAGGCGCCCTTTGCAGCCGATAAACCGGCAGACCGTCTAACAGATTGTTCAGCGTTTGCCTGACTTTTTGACCTTTGGATTGTCGGGTCGGAATTTGGAACCGACTATGGAAATTTTAACGCGTTTGAAAGTTCTTTCACGGAAAGTTGAAGTATAGCCACAGCCCATAGGAGGATTGAAGGTGCTCAAATCCGTTCTGAAGACCGCCGTAATACCCGTCGCCCTTATTGTACCATTTTCCGCTGCGAATGCCGAAGAACCGCATGTGCAGCCAATGAAAGAATTTCTTTCCGAACAAGTTATGCCCTGGCTCTCAGACCCGGCAGTGGTCAACGCGATCAAAGCTCAAAACGAGAAGCATGCCGGACTTAGCGAAGCAGAGATCGATACCCTCGACAAACAATGGCGCGCTGAAGTTGATCAGTCCGCTCGGCCATTGATCGAAAGTGTCCTTGGAAACTCGCTGTCTTCCTTCCTTTCAGAAAAGAAAAACTCTGCCCAAGGCGCGATCACCGAAATGTTCGTCATGGACAATAAAGGGCTCAATGTCGGCCAGTCCGACGTCACTTCAGACTATTGGCAGGGTGATGAAGGTAAGTGGAAGAAAACCTACCTTGTCGGTCCGGACGCAGTCTTTGTTGACGAAATCGAAGAAGATGAATCGACCCAGACACTGCAGTCTCAGGCAAGCGTCGCAATCAAGGATCCGGCGACCGGTGAAGTGATTGGCGCGATCACAGTCGCTGTCGACGTCGACACACTTTAATCCATTCCCCCTCAAGGCGCGTGTTTGCGCGCCTTGAACTCCCCATTTTCAAGGCATATTGCCCCGAGGAGCCGATACGGTGTCTGATATTGCTAGCGCGAAGTCCGGAAAAAAAGGCCTTTCCATTGCAGTTAAACTTTCCATCGGTGTTGTCGCCATTTCTGTGGCGGCCATTCTTGCGACCACATTTTTTGCCGGTCGCGCGATCGACCAGATGATGCGTGATGCTTTCGTTGAAACGCACATGACCATCACGCAACTACAGTCCGATTCTGCGTCGGGTGCCCTGCGCTGGAAAAAAGCGGAACAGGTCGAAAAAGATCTCAAAGGCCTAACCGGTCAGGATGATGGCGTCGTCAGTGGAGTTATCGCGACGGACGCAGAAGGAAATCCCGTTTTCGAAACGGCGGGTGTCGCTGACGTGGCCGCAACTTTGAAAGCCCTGGTCGATCAAGCCCGTCCCCTCGACGTTGGCGAGACGTCCATGCGGGTCGGTGAAAACGGTGACATCGTAATCATCTCTCCTTCTTTCAACGAGAAGAGAGGCAAGGTTGAAGGCTATGTGGCCGTGTCATGGTCCACAGCGGCCCTTCGTGGGAAAATCGTCGAGAAACAGGTTCTCATTGCTGGCCTTGTGGCCCTGTCATTCTTAGTTGTTATTGTCGCTATTGTTCTCTTCATCAACAAACTGGTCAATCAGCCGCTCAATAATGTTGTGGAACGCATACGCGCACTGTCCGGAGGTGATACGGATGCCGAGATACCGCACCTTGATCGTCGCGATGTGATCGGTGTGCTTGCCGGATCAGTAGGCGAACTCAGATTGAGCGAATTGAAACGCGTCGAACTCGAAGAGAAACAGCGTGCAGACAATGCCGAGCGCGAAGAAAGGCAAGCGCGCCTTGAACAGGCCGTCTCATCGTTCCGTGAATCGATTGACGGTCTGATGAATTCCGTGGACCAGAAAATTCTGCAAATGCGAGACACTGCCGACGTCCTCGCGCATGCGGCTGATGATGCCACCGGCAAAACGGAGACTGTCGCCGCATCCTCGAGCGAGGCGTCAACCAATGTCCAGGCGGTTTCAAGTGCTGCGGAGGAATTGTCGATGTCAATTCGCGAAATCGGGCAACAGGTCGAAAACTCGACGCGTATTATTGGTGATGCCGACCGCGAAGCGCGGACCTCGTCTGAGAAGATGGCAAACCTTGCCGCCACATCCGAAAAAATCGGCGATGTGGTCGAACTGATCCTGAGCATTGCTGAGAAGACCAATCTTCTCGCCCTCAACGCAACCATCGAATCGGCACGTGCCGGTGAGGCCGGAAAAGGTTTTGCGGTTGTTGCGAACGAGGTGAAGGATCTTGCGACACAAACAGCAAAGGCCACGGATGAGATTTCCGAACAGGTCAATCAGATCCAGGCGGCAACGCGTGAGGCAAGGGAAGGGATCGACGCTGTTGTCGATATCATGACCAAAGTGACCGAAACATCCGGCATGATTGCAAGCGCGGTGCAACAACAGTCTGGCGCTACGGACGATATCAGCTCAAACATTGCTCGCGTTGCGGACAACGCGCGCATGGTCGTGGAGACGCTCGGCGAGGTCGGTGATGCGGTCGGCCGGGCACACAGCGTATCCGGTGATGTAACGGCGGCTTCAGATACGTTTACCGAGACCATTCGCAAGGTTGGCGAAGAGGTTGATCGTCTGAGCGCGGATGTCGCTGCGGCTTAAGCCTCGGTAGCAAGATTTGAAGAAAGAGCGGCCTCTGGCCGCTCTTTTTGGTTTTTTCATTTGAGATTGCCGCTTTACGAGACTGCGAAGACGTGCTAGCGGCACAAATCTGCGAAAGAGCACGTTTCAGATGATGGATAGACGCCGACGACATTAGAGCTTTCCTGCCGGGCCGTATTCGGTTGCCCGGGCCGATGGCGCTTTCGCTTTTTCACAGAACCGGTCAATCGAAGACCGCCTCCGCGAAAGCCGCCGCTTGTCTCTCCCAGACTGAAAGCGTTGGTTTCTGATGACCCCTGCCCATCATCCGCTGTTCGAAATCTGTCAGGAACAGCTCCACGATCACCCTGCAATCAATTCCCTACATGAAGCGGTTTTCGGGCCCGGTAGGTTCGCCCGAACCGCATTTCGCGTTCGCGAGGCTTGTGATGCAGATCCAAGGTTCTGTCTGACCGCCTGGCACGCCGGGGGACTGATCGGATCCGTCCGCCTGACGCCGATCAGGATTGGTGACCGATCGGCGTTCCTGTTGGGACCACTCTGCGTCCGACCGGAATGGCAAGGTCTTGGTGTTGGAAAAGGCTTGGTCCGGCAGGTCTGTGAGGATGTCGGGCGCCTCAACCCTCGCCCCGTGATCTTGGTTGGCGACCGCCCCTATTACGGCCCGCTTGGCTTTGAAACAATTGCGAAAGGCGTGATTATGCCGGGGCCAGTCGATCCCGGGCGTCTGTTGATTGCGTGGCCAGGGGGCCTGACACAAGCCGATTGCCGTGGCGTCGTCAGGGCAGCGCCTGAGGATCTCTAGTCTCCGTAACCTGGGAAGCTGTGGCCATGTTTGTATCGACCGGCCTCTTCTAACGGCCCTCGCGGTACCACATGGCCGAAAACGCAGCGAGCAGGAAGGCGAGCCCTAACAAACCGGCAAACAGCGGCACTTGATTGACGCTGGTCAGCACAGAAGCGTCTGTCATCTTCAGGCCGATCCAGCCGCTGCCCCCGAATGTGCGGTTGCGGTTTCCTGTTCCTTTGAGAGGAACAACGCCAGGTGTGCCGTCCTGAAGTCTAAGTGTGCGTCCACCTGAGGCCTGGGCAATGTCCGCCAGAGGTTCCGTGGTCGATATCACTTCCTGGAATTCTTTGGGATTGGCCGGGCCTATATGGACAAGTGTCTTGAGGTCGCCATGGGTTATTTCATAGAGGCCCGGGGGTGCATCCTCGAAGCGTCCGCGCAACAATCCCTGATCGACTTCCGTCAGCGGAAGATCTTCGGTCTCACCGGACGGTGTCGCAACGATTGCATCGCTTGGCAGATCGCCAAAACTTGCGATCGTATCTTCTGCCGATGCGGTGTCCGTCATGGTCTGACGCTCGATGATGAGGTCGTCGCCTTCCGCATAGCTGGTGAGGGCTTCTTCTTCGAGGTCCGGCTCCTTCATCAGCCAGTGGGACAGACGTCTCAGCAATTGTACGTGTGGTCCACCACCCTCATAACCGCGTGCCCAAAGCCAGGCGTGGTCGGAAAGCATTAATGCGACCCGGCCTTCTGACTGACGGTCAAGGATCAGAAGCGGACGGTCATCGGGACCGGACATGACTACATCGCCGCGAGACTCCCGGACATCGACGAGCCTGAACCAGCGGCTCCAGTCGGGCGGATCTGCCTTGGCGCCGTCCAGGGCGCGCGTGACGGGGTGACGGAAACCGGCGTCGGTGACTTCCGCACGATAGGGTTCCTCGATGACAGTCCCGGTTGGGGTGGCTGGTAGGACAGGGGCGAGAGGCGTTTGATAGATTGACAAGACGTCGGAATATTCAGGGCCTGCCGCGACGAGAACCGCGCCGCCTTCTTCGACATAGCGCGCGATATTATCGAAATAGAGCACGGGAAGGACACCGCGTCGCTTGTAGCGATCGAAGATAATGAGATCGAATTCATTGATCTTCAGGGAAAACAGTTCGCGGGTTGGAAAAGCAATCAGCGATAGCTGATTGATCGGCGTACCGTCCTGCTTTTCCGGAGGGCGCAAAATCGTGAAATGGACCAGGTCAACCGAAGCATCGGATTTCAAAAGGTTGCGCCATGTCCGTTCGCCAAGATGCGGTTCGCCGGACACGAGTAGGACCCGAAGGTTTTCGCGAATCCCCTCGATGGTCTGGATCGCCGTATTGTTGAGAAGCGTGATCTCGCCGGGCGCTTCATCGACAGTAATTTCAAGCACATTCCTGCCGCCACGGTCGATTGTCACGGCAAGCTCGATTTCACGCCCGATCGGTACGTTTTGCGTGGTCTTTGTTTCGCCGTTAAGCCGGATCGCCACATTCGCGGTTCCACCGCGCGAGAGGTCACTGCTTTCGACCTGAAACTTGAACTCTTTTTCTTCGCCGACAATGCCGAAGCGGGGTGCTTCCGTCAGGATGAGCCTGCGGTCAAATTCGTTGCGCTCGCCCGTGATGAGACTGTGGACGGGGGCATTAAAACCGAGTTCCTCCAGCGTTTCAGGCACATCGTGTACCTGACCGTCGGTTAGGAGAACGGCCCCGGCGATCCTGTCTGGCGGTACATCGGCAAGTTCACGTTGCAGTGTTGAAAAGAGCGCGGTTCCCTCACGGTTTTCGTCCTGGCCGTCGGTCTCGACTACGCGGACCTCCAGATCCTGAATGCCCGCAAGTCTCTCACGCAGCTCCGCGAGGGCCGCGTCGGTTTCAGCGCGCCGGTCCCGGAATGATTGGCTATCTGAGCGGTCAACGACGACTGTCGCGACACTGGTCAGGGGATCACGCTCTTCTTCCGTCAGAACCGGATTGAGCAAAGCCAGAATTCCGAGGGCCATGGCGAGCGAGCGCAGGGTGCTGCCGCGGGTTCGGGTGAACAGCAGAAGGAGGCAGAGTAGAAAGGCTGCCGCTGCCAGAACCGAGAGATAGGGCCAGGCTAGTAAAGGTGAGAATTCAAGACGCCAAATCATCTATTGCCCAAGCCTTTCGAGGAGAGCTGGAATATGGACCTGATCGGCCTTGTAGTTACCTGTGAGCGTGTACATGACGATATTGACGCCAGTACGGTAGGCGTAGACCCGCTGACTGGGGTCATTGGGAACCGTCGGCAGGAGCGGTCTCAGGCCTTCATCAATGGCCCAGGCTCCGGCAAAATCGTTTGCAGTAATCAGGATCGAAGACACACCGTCGGCTTGTGATCGGGTGTTTTCATCTGCGTTTTCATTTCCTTCTGTGGCTTCAACCCAAAGAGGGCTTCCAATCCAGCGGCCCGGGAAGTCTTCCAGAAGATAGAATGCACGCGTCAAAACATGGTTTCTTGGAACTGGTTCAAGTGGCGGCACGTCGAGATTGGCGACTATTGACCGAAGTCTCAATGTGGCAGGCGTTGCGTTTCCAAGACCTGCATCGATCTGGTCGCGCGTGTCAAAAAGAACCGTTCCACCCTGTTTCATAAAGGCGTCGACGCGCGCCATAGTCGCACTGTCTGGGACCTCCGAACCTTCGTGGATCGGCCAATAGAGCAGGGGAAAGAACGACAATTCATCATTGGCGAGATCAAGGCCCACCGGCTCGCCGGGTTCAAGTGCGGTGCGCTGCGTCAGAAAATGGGTGAGACCCCGCAATCCTGCAAGACTGGTCTCATCTATGCGTTGGTCCCCGGTTACCACATAGGCAAGCCGTGTTGTCAGTGTTGCGTCGATCAACTGGTCGTCGCTTTCCTCCGTCTGCTGTGCGTTGGCGGAGGGCGCCACCAGAGCGAGCATGAGGGCACCGGCACAAGCGAGCACAATTGCGCCGTTCGCAATCGAGATGCGGCGGACGACATTGGCAGAGAACAGGCCAGCAAGGGCAGCAACGATGGCCGCGTCAGCGATGAGGAGAAGCATCATAAGGGTAAAGAACAGTGGTTTGAGATCAGTTGCGGTGGCTTCACCGAGCGGAAGGATTGTGGCACCCGGTGCAGCCTCAGCGGGATCTAGGGCAATAAAAGCTTCGTCCGACTGCATAAGATTGTGCGCAATCAGACTTGCCGATTTCCCATAAAGACCTGGTGGTGCTGTCCGCGAGGCGGTGAGATCGTCCAGTTCAGAAAGAGCAATCGGTTCCGCCGTATCTGTCGGTGCACCCATCCGGCCAAAGGCATCCAGGGTTTGGTAAGGCGGATAGACAACGCGTTCCTCTCCGGCTGTCCTGTCGGCCTCGCTCGCTGGGACCGATGAGAAGGCGACAAGCTTGGTGAGCATTTCCACAAAAGCACCGGATATCGGCAGGCTTGACCAGGTTGCATCGGCAGTCACGTGGAAGAGGACAAGCCATCCGTCGCCGTTTCGCTCAGCCGTTACCAACGGGGTCCCGTCTTCCAGTTCGGCCCAGGTCTTTTGCAGAAGGTCAAAGTCCGGTTGAGCGAGAACCTGGCGTCTGACCTCAATGTCGTCGGGCAGCCGCATGCCGGAGAACGGGCCGTTTTCTGAAAACCGTGCAAGCTTCTGCGGTTCTTCCCAGGTGAGGGATCCGCCGAGATTGCGCTCTCCCGCTCTTAAGGTCACCGGTGTCAGATCATCTTCTGCTGCGGCAAGACGCGGACCTGCGAACCGGATAACCGTTCCACCGCGCGTCATGAATTCACGCAGACGCTGGTTCTCGCTATCCGGCAAGCGACCGACATCTGCTAGAACCAGCATCGAAACGCCGGATTGAATCAGCGTCGGTATTGCTTCTGCAAGATTGGCTGTTTGTGCTTCGCGGATATCGGCAAACGGTTCCAGGGCTCGATTGAGGTAATAGAGCGGAGACAGCAGGGGCTGTGAAAGATCCGAAGAGACGCCTGATATGAGTCCAACGGTTCTGCGCCGTGAGCGGTCATCAACGAGGTAGACGGCGCCAGCGCTATCGAGGATTGCAGCGCCAGTCTCGGCGACGACCAGGCGGCGGATCTCGTTGCGAAGCTCGATTGGCAGCTCGACACTGATGCGCGTCTCAAGGCTCTGATCCTCGAATGCGATGTCAATATCGGCAAGTGACAAACCGTCCTGATCAAGCGCGCGCAATGTTAGCCCGGGACTCTGCTCGGGCAGCCGCTTCAGTGTTACTTCCAGATTTTGCGCATTGTTTTCAGCACTGGTTATGGCGATGCCCGCGCTTTCCTCATGCCGTACAATCAATGTGCCAAGGTTTTCGAGGCGTTCTGCAAAGGCGCGATCGGGGCTTGCGGTTGCGTCGCTCTCTGTTTGCATTTGCGATGAGAGCGGACTTGCAATCCAGACAAACGACAGATCCTGGTTTGGCGCACTGCCATCACCGGAAAAGGCCCGTTCGATCCTTTGAGCTGCCAGCAGCCGGTCTTCGCGATAGGGAACGGGTTCCTGAGCGCTCAGCCTTTCAAGCGCTTCTTCCGGTTCCTGAAGGCGAACATCAACATTTTCAGGATCACTCGTCATGACAAGCGCGACCGGACGCTGGTTGCGGATTGCACCATCCAGGATGCCCCGTGCTGTCTCGGTACGGCGGTCCCAATCGCGGGCGGCCGACCAGCCATTGTCAATAATGAGGACCAGCGGATTGCTCGCGGTCTCTTCGCCGATATCCGGCTGATAGAGCGGGCCTGACAACGCGATAATTGCAAAAGCCGCAAGGAGTAGCCTCAGCGCGGTTAACCACCAGGGGCTACGATGCGGGGTGTCTTCCTTCTTGGTGATTTCAGCAAGAAGCCGTGTTGGCGGAAACGCTTGGGCGCGCGGCCGGGGCGGCATGAGCCGAAGAAGCCACCAGATGACCGGCAGAGCCAACAATCCGAGAAGGACAAAAGGTGCCGTAAAGGCGATCGGGAGGCCCAGCATCAGATGCGCCCTCCTGCCATGCGATTGTAAAGGGTCAACACCGCTTCGCTGGCCGGACGATCAGTGTGGTGAATGAGGAATGTCCAATCGAGGCGAGCGCACAGTTCCTTGACCGCCTGCCGTCTCGTTTCGAGCCGGTCGCGGTATTCGTCGCGGTAAGACTGCGCTCGGCTTGCCGTCACTTTCATGCCGGTTTCGGGGTCGGTGAATTCGACGCGGCCCTGAAAGGGAAACGATTCTTCAATCGGATCCAATACTTGTACGACATGACCACGTGTTCCCTTGCGGGCAATCTCATGGAGAAAACTCTCGAGTTCTGCAATCGGGTCCAGAAAATCACCAAACAGGATCACTTCGGCGAAGCGGTTAACACCGTCGGGGTGTGGCATGCCTTCGCTCGTGTCGAGGACGCCAGCTCGGGCAATCCGGCTTGCAAATTTCTCCGCAGCGTTGCGCGTGGTGGTTGCCCGCGTGTGGCCAAGGAGCCCGGTCCGTTCTCCGCCCGCCGCTAAAAGCTCAGCCATCGCGAGCGTGAGTACAATCGACCGGGCGCGTTTCGTGACACCTGATAAGGTCGACCCGAATTGCATACTCTTCGTCAGATCAAGCCAGAGCCAGGCGGTTTGCGCCGCCTCCCATTCGCGTTCCCGGATAAACACAGTGTCATCTCGTGCAGACCGACGCCAATCGATTGTATGGGCGTTCTCGCCTTCAACGAACGGCCGAAATTGCCAGAACGCCTCGCCAGGCCCGGCCATTCTCCGGCCATGCCAACCCGACATAATCGTCCGTGCCACTGTCCTCGCTTTCAGGAGAAGGTCGGGCATCGCCTCGGCCGCCTGTTCAGCGTCGCTCAGCAGTCGAAACGGCTGATCCTTGCTGGTGTCGAGCGTGGCTGTTGGAGCGAGCATCAGCCAATTCTGCCCTTCAATTCCGCAATGATATCGCGAACGGTAATGCCGTCTGCGCGGGCGGTGAAAGAGAGCGCCATGCGATGTTGAAGAACGGGTTCTGCGAGCGCGACCACATCGTCAAGCGATGGCGCAAGCCGTCCGTCGTAAAGCGCGCGGGCGCGCGCAGTCAGCATCAAGGCCTGGGAAGCGCGAGGACCTGGACCCCACGCGATATGCTTGGTGAGGTCTTTTGCATCCTTGTCCGGCCGCGCGGAGCGAACAAGTTCGAGGATGCCCTCAATCACACTGTCTCCGACCGGCATCCGGCGGACGAGAAGCTGGGCCGCCCGAAGTTCCTCAGTCGAAAGCACCTTCTCAGCCTGCGCCATCTGGGCGCCGGTTGTTTCAAGCAGGATGCGCCGTTCAGCGTCGAGATCCGGATAAAGCACATCGATCTGCATCAGGAACCGGTCGAGCTGTGCTTCTGGAAGCGGGTAGGTGCCTTCCTGTTCGAGGGGGTTCTGGGTCGCAAGCACGTGGAACGGTTCGGGCAGGTCATAGCGATGGCCGGCGATCGTGACATGATACTCCTGCATAGCCTGAAGCAAGGCTGACTGGGTGCGTGGGCTCGCCCGGTTGATTTCGTCAGCCATCAGAAGCTGAGTGAAGATCGGCCCCTTCAGAAACCGGAAGGATCGCTTGCCGTCATCGCCCTGTTCCATGACTTCCGAACCCAGAATATCGGATGGCATCAAGTCGGGGGTGAACTGGATGCGGGCATCGGAAAGACCGAGAACACGCCCCATTGTTTCCACAAGGAGTGTTTTCGCGAGCCCGGGTACACCGACCAGCAGGCCATGACCACCGGCGAGAATCGTTACCAAAGCGCGTTCTACAACAGTTTCCTGTCCGAAAATAACGGTGCTGATAGCGTCACGCGCTTCGCCTATCCTGATCGCTGTGCGATCGGCCTCTTCGACGATATCGCTTTCAAGAGCCTTGGCTTCCTTCGCCGTCTTCTGGTCAATGGCACTCATCAGCGGTGCGCTCCCATGTTTGTGCCCGCTTGCGCGGTGCTCTTTGTTCCCCTTCAGCGCTTCCGGCGCCGTCAGTCTTATTCATATATGCATTGCAAAACGACATGCATGTCTCAAGATGCCGCTGCGCTCCTCGAGGCACTTTCACGCATCTGTGAAATCTCCCTCAAACGGTCGTGTTTGAGCGCCTTTTGCGAACGTGCGGCTTTGACGCACCAATTGCTCCAGACGGTCGCAATGAGGTTGCCACTAGCGGGGAAAGTTCGACACGACAGGATCTGCATATTCCCAGATTTTATTACCGCATAGTATGCTGTTTCCGGTGCCGCCGGTTCAATAGGACGACTTAATTAATCTGGATGTTCCTAATGTAATGTCCAGACGCTTCGCTTTATTGTGGGTGAAATTGCGGAAAAACTCATCTTATCCGCGTGGCTAACCTTGGTGGGAATCACCGTGTCGTACATTATATTGTCTCCATGGAGGACGTGAACATTACGATGAGCGCTCGAGCGGGTTCCGAAAAACAGCAGATTGAAGGCGGTCTGGAAGCGCTGATGGCGCGGGCGAAGTACGCCGGTAAAGGATTGCCGCCCGTTGAGAAATGGAATCCGCCGTTTTGCGGTGATATCGACATGCGTATCGCGTCGGACGGTCTTTGGTACTATATGGGCACACCGATCGGACGAGAGGCGCTGGTACGGCTCTTTTCAACCGTGTTGCGCAAAGATGATGACGGCAAAACCTATCTTGTCACTCCGGTTGAGAAAGTCGGTATCACCGTTGACGATGCCCCCTTTCTTGCCGTGGAGATGAACGCCCATGATGTGGAAGGCAGACAGGTTCTAACCTTCCGGACAAATGTCGGCGATGTGATTGAAGCAGGACCGGATCACCGGTTGCGCTTCGAAGATGAAGACAGAACGGAAGGCGTAAAACCTTATCTCCATGTGCGCGGCCGGCTTGAAGCCCTTCTCGCAAGGCCGCTGCTTTATCAACTCGTCGACCTAGGCGAGACGCGCGACATTGAGGGCGTCGCCATGTTCGGTGTGGCGAGCAAGGGACTGTTTTTCCCGATTATGGCCCAAGCGGAATTGGAACGCCTTACTGAGGAAGCATGAAGGACGCGGATGTATTCTAGCGATCAAGATTTTCTGACAAGGGCTGACCAACACCTGCACAGCTCGCCCCATGCACTCTCGGACAAGGGTGACCTCATTCTCAATCCCGATGTGAGAAAGTATTATCCGTCGTTTCGTGATGCGGCTGTTCTCATATCATTGATTGAAAGACCTGAGGGGCTGACAAGCCTTTTCAATATGCGGCCGCAGCATCTGCGCAGCCATGCCGGCCAGATCGGATTTCCCGGTGGCAAAGTGGAAAAGGGCGATGAAGGACCGATCGGAACGGCAGTGCGCGAAGCGCATGAAGAAGTCGGTTTGCCCGGCGAGAACGTTGAACCGCTCGGATTTCTCGACGCCTATATTACCGGGAGCGGGTTCAGGGTTGTGCCGGTCCTTGCCAAGGTTCAGGCGCCTGATCGTTTCATTCTCGATCCGAACGAAGTCGAATCCGCCTTCGAAGTGCCGATCAGTTTTCTCATGAACCCTGAAAACCACGGTCATGGTTTTATCACCTTTCGCGACAAACCCCGGTTCTATTACGAAATGCCCTATTTCGACGGGGAACAAACGTGGCGGATCTGGGGTGTGACGGCCGGTATCGTCCGCCAGCTTTATGAGACCGTCTACCCCGATTATCCCGCCGAATTGCCGAAATCTGTCGTCCAGGATGCGACTGCCTGATCTGCTGGCTTTCCCTTGATACCTATATGGAAGACACATGCTTTCAGTGACGTATTCAACGTCCCTGCCCGGAGCGAGCTTATGACCGAAGATCCAAAACCACACCTCGTCAATCGATCCTGGTTAGAAGAGCCCAAAGTTCGTGCGCTCATGGAAGTTCTCAACAGTGACGGCGAAGAGACCCGCATTGTAGGTGGCGCAGTGCGTAATGCATTACTCGGCGAAGAGATCGCCGACATCGACCTTACCAGTACCGCGCCACCCGAGCGCGTTATTACACTTTGCGAGGACGCGGGTTACAAAACCATTCCGACCGGTGTTGATCATGGCACGGTAACGGTTGTGGTTGAGGAACGCTCTTTCGAAGTGACAACACTTCGCGCCGATGTTTCGACCGATGGCCGCCATGCGGTCGTGGCTTTCGGACGGGACTTTACCGAAGATGCAAAACGCCGCGACTTTACGATGAATGCGCTTTCAATAGATGTGGAGGGTAAGGTCCACGACCCGCTTGGCGGCTACAAGGATCTGATAGAACGTCAGGTACGTTTCATTGGCGATCCGGAAAGACGGATTCGCGAAGATTATCTGCGCGCCCTGCGGTTTTTTCGGTTCTTTGCCTGGTTTGGTGACGGAAGGCCTGACCGTGATGCGCTGAAAGCCGTCGTGCGGACCAAAGCGGGTCTTGAAACACTTTCGGCGGAAAGAATCTGGACGGAACTCTTGAAGATCCTCGGTGCGCCGGATCCTGAACGCGCGACTTTATGGATGCGGACGACTGAAGTTCTCGAAACCGTCCTTCCCGAGAATTGGGGGCTTGATCAATTTCACTGGCTCATTCACGCCGAGCGGACTTTCAGAATGAAAGTCGACCCCATCCGCCGCCTCCAGGCGATGTTAAGGCCGGATGAAGCCATTATCCGCGCGCTTGCCCGCCGTCTAAAGCTCTCGAACAAGGATACGGAGCGCTTGATTTCCTGGTCCTTTGAAATGGTGGATGTCGAGCGTTACGCGTCTGAAAGTGTTGCTGGGCTTGCGAAGCATCTTTATCGCGGAAAGCCCGATGCGATTGCAGACGCACTCATACATGAGGCGGCAAAACGCCTTCACAAGCAGGATGATAGTGCTGAACGGGTTCAGGCGCTTGCCAGTTTTGCCGAGACCTTTGAGCGTCCGGTATTCCCCGTCAGCGGGTCAGATTTAAAGGAACGCGGTTTCAAAGAAGGGCGCATTCTTGGTAATAAACTTCTCGATCTTCAGGAAGAGTGGATAGAGAGTGGCTTCAAGAAAAGCCGCGAAGAGCTTCTCGACGGTCTTTGAGAAGGGTCTTACTGCGTTGCGTGATCGATCCTAAGCGCTCGGCGAAGCGCCGGTAAAGACGCGGATATAGTCACCCGGCGTGGATGCGCTCCAGCGTATGTGAAGGCGGAACGGATTATCGGGATCAATCCAGATCCGATCATCCCATTCAAGTCCGCGCAGACCCGGATTGAGATAGGTGACATTCGTGTTTGCGAGAAAATCCGAAGCCTTCAGCGTCCACGTGTTCACCGCTATCCCGAGGATCGGGGCATCGAAATCGACATGCCCGGTGATCGTTGACCCCCAGCTGGGGTCGAAAAAGACATAGTGACTGGCGACCACCGTTCCAGCTGCGATCTCAAGACTACCTGTCGCGATATCGACAACGAGCGTGTCCTGAAGCGTTATGTTCTGATCTTCATCGAACGCATAGAGGTTATCGTTCTGGAAGGTGTCGTTGCCGACCGCGAAATTCTTCTTTGGATCGAGTTTAACAAAACGTCCATCCGCAGATCCGCCCGTAATGGCGCCATCGAGCGTAAACGCACCCGCTGGCAGTGTGAACGACACCAGTGCTGCGAAAAGTAAAGCCCGCATATCGTCACCCCATAGCGTGAGTTTGAACCTTCACGCTACCAACAGACCTTGGAGCGGGCAATGCGGCGCATCAGCCGGTAGGGCTTAGGGCCACTTCACTTCCGGCGGCATGGAGGACAGGATCGATGCAACATTGCCGCCGGTCTTGAGGCCGAAAATCGTGCCGCGGTCGTAGAGGAGGTTGTATTCCACATAACGGCCCCGGCGGATCAGTTGCTCTTCGCGCTCGGCTTCGGTCCAGGGTGTTTCCATGTTTTTTCGCACAAGTGCCGGATAGATGGTGAGGAAAGCGCGCCCAACATCCTGAGTGAAGGCAAAATCAGCCTCCCAGTCTCCGGAATTATGGTGGTCATAGAAAATCCCGCCAATACCGCGCGGTTCGTCGCGGTGGGGCAGGTAGAAATATTCATCGCACCATTCTTTATAGCGATCGTAATCGGCAACATCATGCGGATCACAGGCTGACTTCATGGCGGCATGAAACTTTTTGGTATCCGGATCCTCCTGCTTGCGCCGTTTGTCGAGCACAGGCGTTAAATCCGCGCCGCCGCCAAACCATTGTTTGGTTGTTACCACCATGCGGGTGTTCATGTGGACTGCTGGGACGTTCGGGTTCCACATATGGGCAATCAATGAGATTCCTGAGGCCCAGAAACGCGGATCTTCTTCCGCACCCGGTATCTGTTTTCTGAACTCCGGTGAGAATTCGCCGTGAACGGTTGAGCAATGCACGCCGACTTTTTCAAAAAGCCGTCCCTTCATCATCGACATAACTCCGCCGCCACCTTTTTCACCCGAATGGTCGGTGCGCTCCCAGGGCGTACGTTCAAAGATACCCGGCACGGTGCTTTCCTTGCCGCGTTCGACCTCTGTCTCTAGTTTTTCGAAAGCAGCGCAAATCTGATCACGCAAAGACTGAAACCAGGCTTCCGCTGTCTTCTTTTTGTCTTCTAGATCAACGGGTAGCGTGTCGGTCATAGTTTGGTCCAGTCGCAAATTCCAGGTCATTTTTCATAAAGCGCCGTCCTGGTATCCGCCATACGCACTCACGCTGATCCCGGCTGCGTCTGGTGTCCCGTCTGCCTGATGGCCTCACCCGTTACAAGCGCTGCGGAAAGCGCAAGATTGAGCGAGCGAGCGCCCTCCATCATCGGAATCGTCAGCCGGACATCTGCGCGTTTATGGAGGAGATCGGGCGCGCCGCTTGATTCCCGTCCGAAGAGAAGCACGTCAGTTGGGGCAAATTCGAAATCGAGATAATCCTGTTCAGTCTTGGTCGTTAAAAGCACCAAGCGGCGGTTTTCACTGGTTACCCAGTCAAGAAAAGCATCGAGTGTGGGATGACGGATGAGTGCCGCAAGCTCAAGGTAATCCATACCAGCGCGCTTCAATCTCTTGTCGCTCATGTCGAAGCCCGCTGGTTCGATCACGTGGATGGCAACGCCCAGGCAAGCCCCCATGCGCAACAGCGCACCGGTATTGTGGGGAATGTCGGGTTGAAACAATGCGACAATAAGCGGGGAGGGCGCGCGGTCAGTCACGAAAAATCCCTCAAAACGGAACCGGGCTTTCAAAGGTGAGGCGCCGCCCACCCACGGGATGATAAACTGAGAGCCGTTCTGCATGGAGAGAGAGGCGTGGTGCGGCGGTGAGGGCGGCGTCATAAGCATAGAGCGGATCACCCAGTATCGGATGGCCAAGCACCAGCATGTGAACCCGGAGTTGGTGAGAACGCCCCGTTTTCGGAAAAAGCCTGACGCGCGTGCTCGCCGTGCCGCGGGAAATGACCTCGAAGCGGGTGAAGGCAGCTCGTCCCTGTTCAAGATCGACCATTTGGCGCGGACGGTTCGGCCAGTCGCAACGAAGCGGAAGGTCGATCTCGCCGCTAGCGGCCCGAAGAACGCCATAAAGATCAGCAATGTAAGTCTTTTCTACATGGCGGCGCTCGAACTGCAATCCGAGATGCCGGTGAGCGGCGGCATTCATTGCGAGGACCACAACCCCCGACGTATCCATATCGAGACGGTGGACAATACGCGCCTGAGGGAAGTCATTCTGGATTCTGCTTTCCAGACAATCTCTGTGAGCCTCGGCCTTGCCGGGAACAGTGAGGAGGCCGGCGGGTTTATCAATGACAATGATCGCTTCATCAGAATATATGATGCGCAAAGGCGACGAAGGTGGGGTATAGGAGAAAGGCGGCGGTGGCTTTTTAAGATTGGCCCCGGGCTCTCTCGTCCCGCCTGCATGGACTTTCGCATCTATCACTAATCGAACCTTCACGAGCGCGTCGTTACGATGTTTGCAAAAGGGCTTTTACAATATTTTGAGCGGTTGAACGACCCGTTCGAAATGGACGAACTGGAGACGCCGCCCTCCGGCTTCTTCGCCTTTTGCTGGTTTTATTCCAAACCGCTCTGGCCGCTTCTTCTGGTCGTTGCCGCCTTCAGCGCAATTGTTGCCGTTCTCGAGGTGATGGTCTTCGCCTTTATGGGCGAACTCGTCACGCTCTTGTCAAATGCGGACCGTGAGACATTCTTTGAAGAGAACGGGCTCACCCTTGTCGTTATGACACTCGTTCTGCTCGTTGTTCTCCCGCTCATGCAGTTCCTTTGGGAAGTCTTCTTCCATCAGGGCGTCATGGGCAACTTTCCAATGGGAATCCGCTGGCGCGGGCACCGCTATCTGCTCCGCCAATCCATGTCGTTTTATCAGAACGATTTTGCCGGACGGATCGCGAATAAGTTGATGCAGACGGCGCTCGCGGTGCGCGAAGTCGTCACCAAAATCAGCGACATGTTTGTCTTTGTCAGCGTTTATTTTATCGGCGCGGTTATCGTTGCAGCGAGCGCGGACTGGCGGCTAGCGGTCCCGTTTCTTGCCTGGTTCGCGGGCTATGTGGCCATGCTCTTCTTCTTTATCCCTAAGCTCAGGGATATTGCGAAGCTTCAGGCGGATGCCCGCTCGGTGATGACCGGTCATGTGGTAGATGCCTATTCCAACATTCAGACAGTAAAGCTTTTTTCTCACGCCGAACGCGAAGAGCGTTTCGTCAAGAAGAGCATGTCGCATTTTCTGGAAACCGTTCACCAGCAGATGCGCCTTGTCACCTGGCTCAATATCTCACTCGCGTTCCTCAACAATGGCGCTTTCTTCTTTATTGCGGCGATGTCGATCTGGGCTTGGATGAGCAACAGCGTTGCAATCGGTGATATCGCGGTTGCGATGGGGCTCGTTCTGAGGCTTCACGGCATGTCGCACTGGATCTTGTGGGAGATGGCAGGGATTTTTGAGAATGTCGGAACCGTCCAGGATGGAATCACGACAATGGCGCTGACGCGGATCGTGCGCGATGAACCGAACGCACCTGATCTTTCCGTTTCCAAGGGTGAGCTTTCTTTTGAAAATGTGCGGTTCCATTACGGCCAGACAAAGAGCGTTATCGAAGATCTGACACTTAAGATCGAACCCGGCGAAAAAGTTGGAATTGTCGGGTCGTCGGGCGCCGGAAAGTCAACAATGGTGAACCTTCTCCTACGCCTTTATGACGTTGAAAGTGGGCGGATCCTGATTGATGGCCAGGACATTTCCAAAGTTACCCAGGAGAGCCTACGCTCGAAGATCGGGATGGTGACGCAGGATACCTCACTTCTCCACCGCTCCGTTCGCGACAACATTGCGTATGGTCGGGAAGAGGCGACCGAAGCGGACATCATAGCCGCGGCGGAAAAAGCGAAGGCTTGGACCTTCATTCCGGAACTTGCCGATATTCACGGACGGAGCGGACTGGATGCGATGGTCGGCGAGCGCGGGGTCAATCTTTCCGGCGGGCAACGTCAGCGAATTGCAATCGCGCGGGTTCTCTTGAAGGACGCTCCGATCCTTGTACTCGATGAGGCGACATCAGCGCTCGATTCTCAAGTGGAAGCCGCAATTCAGGACCAACTCTATTCCTTGATGGAAGGCAAGACGGTGATTGCGATTGCGCACCGCTTGTCGACGATCGCGGCAATGGACCGGTTGATCGTCCTTGAAAAGGGTTGCGTTGTAGAGGAAGGAACACACGACGAACTCGTCGAAGCGGGTGGGCAATATGCCTCTTTGTGGGCGCGGCAGTCCGGCGGGTTCCTCTATGGCGTGCCGCAAGGAGCCGCAGCGGAGTAAGCGCGGCCTATCAGCTTACAAGATCAAGCGTTGCGGTGAGATCATTCTGACGCGCTCCGTCGAAAATGATCGACGTCTCAATGCGATGAATTTCCTCACGCGAGGAAAATTTCTCCACAACGACCCTGTGAAGATGGGTTGTATCCCGCGTCACGAGTTCCACAAGCGCATCAAACCGTCCGGTAATCATCCAAGCCGCCCGCACTTCCGGCATATGGAGGATGTCGTCGACAAACCGATCAAGGTTTGATTTTTCATGCTCCGACATCTGGACGAAAAGAAGGGCCCGTAGCGACAAGCCTAAACGTTCGAGATTGATGTCCAGATGCGAGCCCGAAATCGCTTTGCTGTCAAAGAGACGGCGGGTTCGCTCGTGTACGCTGGACGGTGCCAAATTCACAGCTGCTGCGAGCTCCTTGTTCGTGATCCGTGCATTCTTCGACATGAGCGCCAAGAGGTGCTTATCTGTTCGGTCAAGTTCCATCTACCCATCTCCTTTCAGAATTTAATTCGTTTGCTGTAAGATTTACCGTTTAATATCCTATAAAAATAGAAATAAGGCGAACTTATCGTGGTTTTGTCTATAATTTTTCGAATTATATGGAGTTGAGTTTCGTGGAAACCAAAATAGCGATCATCGTCCGGGACGACCTTCTTGTTTGGCAGAAACTTAACGTAACGGCGTTTCTGACCAGCGGGGTGATCGGCGCGAAAGCTGAGCTCCTGGGCGCGAGATATGCTGATGCGAGTGGTAAAACCTATCTGCCACTGCTGGTTCAGCCGATCATCGTTCTTTCAACGGATAGGGAGGGTCTGAAAAAGATCCTCAACCGTGCGGACACCCGCGGGGTTGAGATGGCGCTCTACACAGAGGATATGTTTGCGACCGGCCATGATGCCGCTAACCGTGCGACGGTAAGGAAGTACGCTACAGAGGACCTCAACCTCGTTGGTTTAGCGCTCCGGGACGAAAAGAAGGTGGTTGATAAGATTACAAAGGGCGCCCGTATGCATCCATAAACAACATAAGGGGTTTGCGACGGTCCTTCTGGGTTCTTTTTGATAAACTCAAATCGGAAGGTTGCTTGAGAACTCACGCAAGCTTGTTCTTGATGATTTCCTGATGCATCCAGTGTTTTTCGCTATTTACATGATTGGCGCGAACATATTTCGCCATGTGCGTTGCCATATCGTCTTCTCGATAAGCTCCTATGGTGCGAACAACAAACCCTTCTTGTCGTGAACTATCCAAGGATGCGATGACCTCCTCCACGGTCTTCTGGTCAAATTTGCCGCGGCAAAGGACCGGGACTGATGAAATCCCCAGTTCTGAAAATCTTTGGAGTGTCGCATCCCAGTTTTGAAAAACGTTGTTCATGATCCAGGCAAAGCCGAGGAAGTAAGAGGGGAGCGCTTCGTATTCGACAGAATGACGAGCATAGAGATATTCACCAACAATGCGCTTGTTACTTGCAAGGCTGGGCGAAATGCCTGCCGCAAAAGCTTTCATCCAATCACGGGACGCGTGGTATCCGCTGTCGATGCTCCGAGCGTGGCAACCAGACGAATGGATCGTTGTGTTCTCACCGTCCATTTTCTCGGTAAACACCACCTCATCTGCATCTGTAAGCACTGACAAATTCCGGAGGACCTTGTCGTCACTGGCAACTCCAGGCGAATTTTTCAAATGGTAGGTGCGACCGTATTTCTTCATTGTCTGGTTATGGCGTAATGGAATCGGTAAAGCGGAAAAATGGGGTTCTGTTTCTTATAGCCAGAGTACGCGCAGCAAAGACCTTGGCTTAAGAGCAAGGTGGGAGAGGCTGGTGCTACGCTGCCATCCTGTCCAGCGCACTCATGAAGGTTTTCGCCTGCTCAACACTAAAGGGTCTTCCAAACAGATAGCCTTGTCCGACGCAGGCGTTCGCAGCTTTGACGATCCGGGCCTGGACCTCGGTCTCGATACCCTCGACAACGATCGTACTGCCAAGACCATGGGCGAGATTGACGATATTGTCGAAGATAAACTTGGTATCCGGGTTGGTCGCAATATCGACAACAAATTCACGATCGATCTTGATTTCTTCGAACTTCAGGGACCGAAGGTAGCTGAGAGATGAATAACCGGTGCCGAAATCATCCAGCGAGATCCTGACACCCCAGCGCCGAAGGGCTTCAAACGTCTTCAAAGCCCTGTCCCAGTTCTCGACCACCACGCTCTCGGTGATTTCGAGCGTGAGCAGTTTGGGATCCAGCCCGGTCAAATTCAGGATTCTCTCAACATCCGCTATCAACGAGCCTGCCCGAAAATGGAGCGCGCAAATGTTGGCGCTGATCGGGACTTCGCGGCCATTGCGGTTTTTCTCGCCAACGGAAAACTCTGCCGCAGCTTTCAGGACAGCGAGATCAAGTTCGCGAATGATGCCGATTGTCTCTGCGATTCCGACGAATTCAATCGGTGCGATCCGCTCTCCATCACAGGTCCAGCGCGCCAGAGCTTCGAAACCGGCCAGTGTTCCCGTCTCCAGGCAGAGTTTGGGTTGAAGGGCGACGCTGATTTCGCCGGTTCGGATGGCCGTCGGCAATCTCGCGGCCAGGTGATCACGGCGCACGATGGATTCTTTGATTTCTTCGTTGAAGACCTGGAACGTGTTCTTTCCCTTTGCCTTTGCTTCGTAAAGCGCTGAGTCTGCCGCTTTAAGAAGTTCCGATCGGCTGCGCCCAATAATATCCGAAGTACACGAAATCCCGATTGAGCATTTGGGTTGTATGCGATTGTGCTCGAATTGGAAGTTTTCAGCAAAAATTGCTTTGAGAGCTGCGCCGAGTGCATTTGGTGACGCCATATCATCACTGGGTTCAATCGTTACGGCAAACTCATCACCGCCAAGTCGCGCTGCCAATCCATTCGCACTTTTGGCGATGTGTTGCAGGCGGTTTGCGATTTCGATTAGAAGCGCATCGCCGGCCGCGTGTCCGAGTTCGTCATTGACAAGTTTGAAGTCATCGACATCGACCAGCGCGAGTATGACCGGGGCATGCTTTGAAGCGACCATGTCCTTGTCCAACCGATCCATCAGCATCGCGCGGTTAGGCAATCCTGTTAGTGAATCATGCGACCGCAAAAAGACTTCACGTTCTTCCGCTTCACGTTTCAGTTTCTCCAAACGGACGCGGGCTCTTAGACCGAGAACAATTTCTTTCATCCGTTTGCGTTCGCGCGACGTCAGCATCAAAAATCCGGCAAGCGCGACGAAGAACGCGCCGATCGCATATTTCAGGTTACGCAAGGCATGGGGGCTCAGGTCACTTTCGACAATGAAGGCGCCCATGACGTCGTCAAGCTTGAATATTTCGCTGTCGAAAATCCGATTGTGGCATTCGACGCAGCTCTGATTGTTTGCGACGGAGGGGTATATCGTGCGCCCGATCAACCGTCCGCTTTCAAGACGGTGTTCTTCGATTGGGACGAAGTTGCCCGTCTCCTGAAAATCCCTGATAATCTGTCGAAGGCGCTCATTTTGTTCGACCGTTGCTAATTCCAGACCCGGTAGGCCCGGCATGCGAACCGTTGTTCTGGTTTCGCTGTTATCCATGATGTTGCTATTACTGAAATGCTCGATCCCAAGCCGTCTGAAAGTCGCTGGGACGGGGGCGTTTTCGCCTCGGTTCTGGGCAAATACGCTAACAAAGCTGTTTGTCATGGAAATGAGCTGCGAGCGTTGCTTGCGCTCGATACGCATATCTTCAAGCACGGTTATGATAAAGATCGCGGCAGCAAACATCATAGCCCCGAGGACCGCGAACACGTAGTTGCTCACGCCCAAACGACTGCGGGGTTGATGGGTCTCGGCCATTACAGCTCCTTAGTTGGAGCCGATCTTAACTCATGAGGGGTGAAGACAATTCCAAAGCTTATGGATAACAAAGTGTTAAATTCAAATTTTACGGCGTTATAACCAATTTAAAAATAGGAACATTTTACTAAATTAGCGCGTATTGTAGATAAGTTATCTGCTTTTCTAATTGTAATACTTAGAAGTCGCTTGTGTGATGCGCGACGCGAGCAAATCATTATCGTAGC
Organism: Pseudomonadota bacterium; assembly: GCA_039180865.1. Classification (GTDB taxonomy): domain Bacteria; phylum Pseudomonadota; class Alphaproteobacteria; order Rhizobiales; family JACESI01; genus JBCDCU01. The sequence continues at coordinate 27,803 of JBCDCZ010000009.1, forward strand.
GAACCGAACACAATGAACTGTGTCGCTTGAGAGCCGTCGGCCCTATAATCTTCCCTATGCTGCTTCGTTTTCTCCGCTTTTTCGAGAACCGGATTGATCCCTTCGCACGCCGTGATGGAATGATCCCGCGTACTTTCTTCGCGTACATTTTGTACTTCGTTCGACAGGCGCCGGTGACATTCACGCTCGCACTGATCCTCGGCGGGCTTCTTGGTTATGTGGAAATCACTCTCTTCGGTTACGTCGGAGAGATTGTCGATCTTCTCGACGGAGCGAGCCCGGCGGATATTTTCGCGGATTATGGCGATGAACTCCTTTGGATGGCTTTTTTCATTCTCGTTATTCGCACTGGCGTGATGACGCTTTCCACTATCCTTGACGAACAGGTCATCGTCCCTGGCTTTTTCAATCTCGTGCGCTGGCAGAACCACCGCCATGTGATACGCCAATCCGTCCGTTTCTTTCAAAACGATTTCGCAGGGCGCATCGCTACCAAGGTTTCACAATCCGGCCAGTCCCTTGGTGACTTCCTGATCTCGCTGCTCCAAGTCGTTTGGCTGTTCGTCATTTATGTGGTTGGCGCCTTGGTGTTGTTCGCCGATCTTCATCTCTATTTGACCGGCATTGTTGCAGCCTGGGCTCTGGCGTATTCCGCGATCCTTTTCCACTTTATTCCGCGCATACGCCGCGCAGCGAAAAATCTCGCAGAGGGACAGGCCGTTGTTAACGGAAGGCTCGTCGACGCGTACTCGAACATCACGCTCGTAAAGCTCGATGGCGAAGAAGAACGCGAAGATGAATTTGTTGCCGACGGAATGCGCATGTTTATCCGGTCAATCAAGACTTATACGCGCAACATCACGGGCATGCGTTTTTCGCTGAATGCGATCAACGCTCTCATGATTGTGTCTGCGGGATATATGGCGATCTCACTCTGGCAGCAGTCGCTTATGAGCCTCGGCGCGATCGCCTTTGCCCTCGGGATCATGCTCCGTCTTGTCATCCTCTCGCAGCGCATGCTTGGACAATTTAACGGTCTCTTTCGTGCAGTCGGCACGATCCAGAACACCATGGAGACGGTTACTCAGCCGATAACGCTAGTCGACAGCGAAGATGCCTATGCGATGCCGCGTGCTGAAGGCCAGATTGATATTCGCAATTTGCGGTTTCGCTATCAGGCAGAGGATCGTCAGGAGGTCATCGATGACCTGTCATTGTCGATCAGGTCGGGCGAGAAGATCGGTCTTGTTGGTCCGTCGGGCGCGGGAAAGTCGACGCTTGTCAATCTCATACTGCGCCTTCACGATCTCGGCGACGGCGAGATCAGGATCGATGGGCACGATATCCGGGCCGCTACGCAAGCCTCGCTCAGACGTAATTTTGGGTTCGTGCAGCAAGACAGCGCACTCCTCAACCGATCTATCCGGGACAACATTGCCTATGGCCGCCCAGAAGCTGATTGGAATGAGGTTGTTGCAGCCGCGCAAAAGGCGGAAGCGCATGACTTCATCCTTACCCTTGCTGATGCCAAGGGACGCAATGGTTACGATGCCCATGTTGGCGAGCGCGGGGTGAAATTGTCGGGAGGTCAGCGCCAGCGTATTCAGCTTGCAAGGATTATCCTCAAGAATGCGCCGATCCTCATTTTAGACGAAGCGACAGCTGCTCTTGATTCGGAAACTGAGGCCGCGATATCGTCGAATCTTGCGCAACTTATGGATGGCAAGACGGTGATTGCGATCGCGCACCGTCTGTCGACGATCGCTGCAATGGACCGATTGGTCGTTATGAATGAAGGCCGTATAGTGGAGACTGGCAAACACGAAGATCTTCTTGAAGCGAACGGGCTTTACGCCCGGCTCTGGGCGCGCCAGTCCGGTGGCTTTATCGATGCGAGCGAGGGTGCGGGGTTTGAAGGGAACTCGTCCCTTCGGAGCCCGTTGGTTGTATCGCCTTATCCTTTGGTGGAAAAATTGTCACATAAACGACGAAGCTGAGACAGCGAGGGTGGACATTTTGTTTTCGCCTTTCTAGAACCGTTCTAACTTGACGCGTCGGTAAAAGTACGATTTGTCGCAATTTTATAGCCCTTTTTATTAAGGGGTACGGCGCTATTTAGTGTGCGAAAGTATGGGCAACTCAGGCCAAACTTTGATTAAACGAGGGAAGAAACTTGGCTGACGAAACTTACGTAGATCCTACAAAACGCGATTTTCTCTACGTGGCAACCGGCGCCTTCGGCGCGGTCGGGACCGCGGCACTTGTTTGGCCTTTTGTGGATCAGATGAACCCAGACGCATCGGCTCGCGCACTCGCAAGTATCGAAGTGGATGTGGGATCGCTTGAGCCTGGCATGTCCATGCGTGTCAAATGGCGCGGTAAACCTGTTTTCATTAGAAACAGGACCGACGAAGAAGTCGCGGCTGCGAACGAAGTCGATCTAGCAGCGCTTCCGGATCCTGATGCGCGCAACGGAACGGGCGAAGAAGCAACCGATCTGGCCCGCTCAGCCGGCGAGGGGCGCGAAAGTCTGATCGTCATGATCGGCGTTTGTACGCACTTCGGTTGTATACCGCTTGGCGAAGAAGGCGAGTTCGGTGGCTGGTTCTGCCCCTGCCACGGGTCGCACTACGACACATCCGGTCGTATCCGGAAAGGGCCGGCGCCGGAGAACTTACCTGTGCCGCCATACGAATTCATTTCCGATAGCGTTATCAAAATCGGTTAGCGGGGAGGAACGAACGAATGTCCAATCTTGAACATCACGGTCACTACGAACCGAAATACGGTGTCACAAAGTGGATCGACAAACGCATGCCGCTTCCGCGCATGATGTACGACAGCTTTGTTTCATATCCGGTCCCGCGCAACCTGAACTACATGTACACGTTCGGCGGCATTCTAATGCTGATGCTCGTTTGCCAGATTGTGACCGGCATCGTGCTCGTTATGCATTACACACCTCATACAAGCCTCGCCTTTGCGTCCGTCGAGCATATTATGCGAGACGTGAACTATGGCTGGCTGATGCGCTACATGCACCAGAACGGCGCATCAATGTTCTTTATTGCCGTCTACCTGCACATCTTCCGCGGTCTCTATTACGGTTCTTACAAAGAACCGCGTGAGCTTTTGTGGATGCTTGGTGTCGTGATCCTGCTTCTCATGATGGCGACCGCCTTTATGGGCTACGTCCTGCCATGGGGTCAGATGTCACTTTGGGGCGCGGTTGTTATCACCAACCTTTTCTCAGCGCTGCCAATCGTTGGTGAACCCATCGTGCAATGGCTATGGGGCGGGTTTGCTGTCGATAATCCGACGCTTAACCGCTTCTTCTCACTTCATTATCTGTTGCCGTTCATGATTTTCGGCGTGGTTATCCTGCACGTCTGGGCGTTACATGTGACCGGTCAGACGAATCCCACCGGGATTGAGGTGAAGGAGAAGCAGGACACTCTGCCATTCACACCCTATGCGACGGTCAAAGATGCATTCGCATTGATTTGCTTCTTCATCTTCTTCAGCTGGTTCCTGTTCTACATGCCGAATTTCCTCGGCCACCCGGACAACTACATCCCAGCTGATCCATTGGTGACTCCAGCTCACATCGTTCCGGAATGGTACTTCCTGCCATTCTACGCGATCCTGCGGGCAATCACCGATGACCTCTGGCTGATACAGATCGTCAGCTTCTTCCTGCCATTCTTTGACGCGAAGCTTGGTGGCGTGATTGCCATGGGTGGTGCGATCATCGTGCTGTTCTTCCTGCCATGGCTTGACACATCAAAGGTGCGGTCTGCCTCCTACCGGCCGATCTACCGTTTCTTCTTCTGGGTGTTCGTATTGAACTGCGTGTTCCTCGGTTGGCTTGGATCGCGTCCGGCGGAACAGCCGTACGTGATCATGGCGCAGCTCAGCACGCTCTACTATTTCGCGCACTTCCTCGTGGTTATGCCATTCCTCGGGATATACGAGAAAACGAAGCCGCTACCGGCGTCGATTTCCGAGGCCGTTCTCTCGAAGAACGGCAGCGCCAGCGGGGCTGCGACGCTTGCAGGTGCGGCAGCATCTCCCGAGAAGAAAGGTTAGAGCGGAAATGAATATGACTGCTTTTCATAAGTTGGGGTCAGCCGTGAAAACATCACTGTTTGCCGTCCTTGGCGCCGCGGCAGTCATCGGCGTTGTCATGACAGGCAGCGCGGATGCCGCCGGTAAGGCGAAAAAGCCTGAGTACCAGGACTGGAGTTTTGCCGGACCTTTTGGAACCTACGACCGAGGCGCTCTTCAGCGTGGTTTTAAGGTTTACCGTGAGGTCTGCTCGAGCTGCCATGCGATCGAGCTGGTTGCCTTCCGTAACCTCATGGAACCGGGTGGCCCTGAGTTCTCCGAGGATGAGGTAAAGGCAATTGCGGCTGAATACACAATCATCGCCGCAGACCCGGACGAGTTCGGCGACGAAGTCGAGCGCCCGGGGATTCCCGCTGACCGTTTCCCAAGCCCATGGCGAAATGCGGAAGAGGCGGCCTCAGCCAATGGCGGTGCCGCCCCGCCAGACCTGTCGCTCATCACCAAGGCACGGGCGGTCGAACGTGGCTTCCCGAATTTTGTCTTCGATATCTTCACGCAATATCAGGAACAGGGACCGGATTATGTCCATGGACTTCTGACGGGATATCCAACAGACGAGCCGAATGATGACGGCACCTATCCGAACCCGTACTTCCTTGCAGGAGACGCCATCAGAATGGCGCCTCCATTGGTCGAGGGCATTGTGACCTATGATGACGGGACGCCGGAGACGGTCGAGCAATATTCTCTCGACGTCACGCACTTCCTTGCGTGGACGGCCGAACCGAAGCTTGAGGAGCGCAAAGCACTTGGCCTGAAAACGATGGTCTTCCTGATCATTTTCGCAGGTCTCCTTTACGCGACCAAGCGGCGTGTGTTCTCAAGCGTTGCGCATTAGGGCGGCGTTTACCCAGACTATGAACGAGGGCGCCTATCCGGCGCCCTTTTTTGTTTCATTGCCTTTTTGATGGCACGTTCGGCAAACAGGTGCTATCGACAATACGATCTTCCCAGCCCTCGCTCTTGGAGTTTGTTGTCGTCATGAACGCCCGGATGAATTTCGACCTGAAGGAACTCATCAGAACCATTCCCGATTATCCCAAGCCGGGTGTTCAGTTTCGAGACGTGACGACACTGATCGCCGATCCAATCGGTCTTCGGGCCTCCGTCGATTTGATGTTGCGCCCGTTCATTACCGCCGACATCAATTTTGTTGCAGGTATTGAGGCGCGCGGCTTCATTCTGGGCGGGGCGATTGCTCACGAACTTGGACGCGGTTTTGTTCCAATCCGCAAAAAGGGAAAACTTCCCGGCAAAACGATTGGGCAGGATTATGCGTTGGAGTATGGCTCAGACCGTATCGAAATCCACGAAGATGCGATCCAGCCCGGAAACAGAGTTCTTATCATCGACGATCTCATTGCAACGGGCGGCACAGCAGAAGCTGCAATTGAACTTATCCGCCGGTCAGGCGGCGAAGTTGTCGCTGCGGCATTTATCGTTGATCTGCCCGACCTCGGCGGCAGTGAACGCCTGCGGAAACTCGGTGTCGATGTTCATATTCTGATGGATTTTGAGGGTGACTGACCCAATCCGGTCTGATTAGCGGTTAAGCGCTCAGCGATCCCAGACCGAGATCTGACAGAATTGCTTCTGCGAAACCGAGTCCAAAATCATTCTCGAACACGTCCTGTGTTGCGTCGTTCAAAACGGCGCGGACGTCGTCGACAGTCTCCGGAGCGTCAGTCGCCTGAAGCGCCGCAATATCGAGCCCGCCTCCGAACAGTTCAGTTCCTGCCACATTGAGGAGAAAGGCGACCGCGTCATCAGGATTGTCTCCGGAGAGCAGTTGATCCTGGACGAAGTCAAGTACAGAGCGCTGTGCCGGATTGGCATCCTCGCCAGCTGCGAATTCCTCGCTAATGGCTTCCCGCAATTGGCCGACCGCTTCACTTTCGGCTGGAGCCTGAGGCGCCGCGGGCGTGTCCAGGTCAGGCCGGGAAGCAGTGCGCGCTTCGTTAACAAGATTGTTCAGGAAAGCCGGGGCGTTGATCGTGAGGCCGCTCATCAAATGACTCCGTTGTGAATTCCCGCTTGTTCGATCAGTGTCTCACACGAAAAAAGAGAGTTCGCCTCCTTTAACCCATGCTTAACCATAGCAGCGGAGTCTTTATAAATCCTTGACGGGTGGGAGTTTGAAACCGGGTTGGCCGTCGTCAGAGAACGGCTTTCAGGTCATCGATGGCATGAGCGAGCTTTTCATCGACATCGTGAAGGTAGTCAGCCCAATCCTCATATTTGGAAAGCTCTTCCTTGCCATCCGAGATGCCGCGCAATCCTATGAGTGGGATTGAAAAGGCATCGGCTGTGCGTTTCAGCGCGAAGGTCTCCATGTCCACCATATCAGCGTCGATGCCGGCATAGGCATCGCCTGAGACAATGTTTGCGCCGGTTGAAAGACGGACCTTCGGGTGATCAAGAGGGGCAAGCAGAGGAATATCCACAGGGTGATCGACAAAGGGTGTAATGCCTTTGGTAAAGCCCAGCGGGGAAGCATCCATATCCCGGTATGAAACACTTTCAGCCTGGTAGACTTCGCCTTGGTCGAGCGTGCGTGAACCGGCCGAGCCGAGCGATACGATATGGCTCGGCAGGCTTTCTGATGCGCTCAAAAGGGTCAGACCGCGTGTGAGGGTCATAGCCGATTCAACCGGACCGACGCCGCACATGAGTGGATTGATCCGCTTCTTGAGTTCGGCCCCGTATTCCATGGGAACAGCCATGACAAACAGGACAGGTTTGCCGGAGATCATTTCAAGGTGAGGCAGATCCATGGCTTCGTTTCTTTCGCAAGATTAGGTGTTGAATTTGAAGAGCATGATATCGCCATCGTGGACGACATAATCCTTACCTTCATCGCGCGCTTTACCCGCCTCCTTTGCCGGCACTTCGCCGCCGAGGCTGACATAATCATTGAATGCGATCGTCTGGGCGCGAATGAAGCCTTTTTCAAAATCTGTGTGGATGACGCCCGCTGCCTGCGGCGCGCGCGTCCCACGAGATATCGTCCATGCGCGCGTTTCCTTTGGTCCGGCGGTGAAGTAGGTCTGAAGCTCCAATAGTTCGTATCCGGTTCTGATCAGACGGTCGAGGCCAGGTTCTTCCAGGCCGAGCGTTTCCAGAAATTCCTTCTGTTCTTCAGGATCGAGCTGTGCGATCTCCGCTTCAATTGCGGCTGAAATCACCACATATCTGGCGCCTTGTTCTTCCGCGAGTTTCGCCACTTGTTCTGAAAATGCGTTTCCGTTGGCCGCACTTTCCTCCTCGACATTCGCAACATAGAGGATCGGTTTGGAGGTGAGCAATTGCATGCCCTTTAAAACCCGGGCTTCCTCCGGTGAGACTTCGAGGAGGCGGGCTGGCTTTCCATCCTGGAGGAGCGCCAAGACGCCTTCCATAATGGGTAGAATTTCCAGGGCTTCCTTTTCTTTGCCAGTTGCCCGCTTTCGGATATTCACGATCCGGCGCTCAATGCTTTCAAGATCGGCAATCAGGAGTTCTGTTTCAACGGTCTCAGCGTCAGCAACCGGATCGACCCGGCCATCGACGTGGGTGATATCGCCGTCCTCGAAACATCTGAGCACATGGGCGATTGCGTCGACCTCACGGATGTTCGCGAGAAACTGGTTGCCGAGCCCTTCGCCTTTCGATGCACCGCGCACGAGACCTGCGATATCGACAAAGTGGAGGCGCGCCGGAATAACCTCTTTCGACTTGGCGATGCCAGCGATTTGATCGAGGCGCTCGTCCGGGACGCTCACTTCGCCGGTATTGGGTTCGATTGTGCAGAACGGATAGTTCGCCGCTTGGGCTGCTGCCGTCTTGGTGAGTGCATTGAAGAGAGTCGATTTTCCAACATTCGGAAGGCCGACGATACCGCATTTGAATCCCATGAAGGGGGTATCCCTGATCGTGTCTAAGTGGTGCGTTTGTTAGTCAAAGCGTGCCAAGAGGGCAAGCAAAAAGGGGCGATACCATTGGTCGTCCGGCTCCGGTTTGTTAGCGTACAAGCTGCGCCCGGAAAAAGGCGACATTGGTGACGAGCCCTGGCAGTAGCCAAAGAAAAAGGCGGGTCACAGCAAGCACTTCGGCGGCGGAAGCGTCTTTCTCGGCGGCGGCGATGAGGTCGTCAGCCGTGATGCCGTTCGGGTTCGGGAGCTTTACCGTTGCACTTGCGATTTCATTGTGCATGTCGAGGACCAGCTCTTCATATGTCGGTGTGTCGATATGATTGCGTAAATCTCGCCAGGTGAGATCAAAGTAACTCGGCCAGCGAGAAAAGCACCGGTAGTCCGTGTTCACGAAGGGGAGACGCAACACCTTCATGACATCTACATAGATTGCATTGAGATCAGAAAGAGCATGGTGCGGTTCAATCAGGACAAAGGGGGTTTTGATGTCCGGCTTATGGATTTGCGCATCCGCGCCGACCTGGTTTGCTCCGCTCAGGCTTCCGCCTTCCAGCAGAATCGGAGCGGCAAACACGGCGGCAACCTGCATGAAGTTGCCGTGGCTGATGACATCGATCATGTCGAGAATCTCATCAAGCTCGCGCGGAGAATAACCGATCTCGATGAGTTTCTCTCGAAGGGGTGGAGGATTGAGCTTGAACGCATTTGATTCTGCGCGCGCGCGCAGACGGCTTGCGGTCTCGACATAATCCTGAGATCCGACAATCGGTTTCAGCGCGGCCCACCAGCATTCAAAGAA
>JBCDCZ010000010.1:0-34351 GCA_039180865.1 Pseudomonadota bacterium
AAGAATGTGCACTTTTTGCGCATTTGTCAAGATTGAAATGCAATTTTTGCGTTTTACGGAAAATCTATGTTATTAATGAAGGAGTTAGGTAGCGAGTAGTTTTCCGGATTTTGGCGTATGAACACACAAAAACATAAAGCCGCTATGACCCCTGATCAATTTCGGGAATGGCGGCGCAGTCTCGGCCTTAAACAGAAAGACGCAGCAGATCTCCTTGGACTGAAGAAGCGGATGATCCAATATTATGAAAAGGGCAATCGTGACGGCAAACCTGTCAGTATCCCGAAGTCCGTGCGATTGGCCTGCTATGCGCTTCATAAGGGAATCGGTGACTATGACGGGACAAAAGAAACCCATGTCGATTTGAAGAAATTCCACTCAACCGAAGACTAAAATCGCCGGAATCCCGCCAATTCATCCACAAATACCGCAATTTCCAATCTTTGGCGCCGAAAAGACCTTTTCAGCACAAAATCCCTCGCCTATAGAAACGTCTTAGCCTGAAAAATGCTGCACCATTCCGCCCGGCCGTTTCCGCGTCCGGGCTTTTTGCGGAGCCATCTCGCTATACCGGAGACGAACACCCCTTATGCCAAAACGCACGGACATTTCCTCCATCCTTATCATTGGCGCCGGCCCGATTGTTATCGGGCAGGCTTGTGAATTCGACTACTCGGGCACCCAGGCCTGTAAAGCGCTTCGAGCCGAGGGCTATCGGATCATTCTGGTGAACTCCAATCCGGCAACGATCATGACGGATCCGGAACTCGCAGATGCAACCTACATCGAACCGATAACACCGGAGATCGTTGCCAAGATAATTGAAAAGGAGCGGCCTGATGCGCTGCTTCCGACGATGGGCGGGCAAACGGCGCTTAACTGCGCTCTCTCCTTGCGGCGTATGGGCGTTCTCGAAGAGTTCGGCGTTGAAATGATCGGTGCCCGCGCCGAAGCGATTGACAAAGCGGAAGATCGGGATCTTTTCCGTGCCGCAATGCATAAGATCGGCCTCTCAACGCCAAAAGCCGCTTTTGTCAACACGTCCGAACTCAAAAAACGGTTTGAAGCCGAGTACAAGGAACAGCGTGCAAAGGCGGAAGCGGACGGAACGGATGCCCTCGCGAATTTTGAAGAAAACTGGAACGAAAGCGAACGTTACCGGCGCGAAGAACACCGCCTCACTGCCCAGCTCCAGGCCCTTCAGGCAAGCGCGGTCACGGGCCTTCCTGCGATTATCCGCCCGTCATTCACGATGGGGGGCCAAGGCGGCGGGATCGCGTATACGCTTGATGAACTCTACGATCTCGTTCTTCGCGGCGTCGACGCGTCGCCAACCGACGAAGTCCTTGTAGAGGAAAGTGTTCTTGGTTGGAAAGAATACGAAATGGAAGTTGTCCGCGATAAAGCGGACAATTGCATCATTATCTGTGCCATCGAAAACGTCGATCCGATGGGCGTCCACACGGGCGATTCCATTACCTGTGCCCCAGCGCTTACCCTGACCGACAAAGAATACCAGATTATGCGGAACGCTTCGATTGCGGTCCTGCGAGAAATCGGTGTTGAGACCGGCGGATCGAACGTCCAGTTCGCGGTGAACCCGGAAAACGGCCATCTGGTCGTCATCGAAATGAATCCGCGGGTATCCCGGTCGTCAGCCCTTGCATCAAAAGCGACAGGTTTCCCGATTGCGAAGGTAGCGGCCCGTCTCGCAGTCGGCTACACGCTCGACGAGCTCGAGAATGATATTACCGGTGGCGCGACACCAGCTTCTTTCGAACCGAGTATCGACTATGTCGTCACCAAAATCCCGCGCTTTGCGTTCGAAAAGTTTCCCGGTGCGAGCCCTACGCTCACCACCTCAATGAAATCGGTCGGCGAAGTAATGGCGATCGGACGGACGTTTGCGGAAAGCGTCCAGAAGGCGCTACGCGGCCTTGAAACCGGGCTGTCGGGCCTCGATGAAATTGAAATCGAAGGCTATGAACCCGGCCAGGAAAAAGATGCCATCCGGGCTGCTTTGGGGACCCCGACGCCGGATCGTCTTCTTCAGGTAGGCCAGGCAATGCGCCTTGGCTGGGACAATGATTTCATTCACTCATTCTGCAAGATCGACCCCTGGTTCCTCGACCAGTTGCGTGCGATCGTCGACATGGAGAACAAAGTCAAAGAAGCCGGTCTTCCAACAACCGCCTATACGATGCGGGAGGTCAAGGCGCTCGGTTTTTCAGACAAGCGCCTTGGTGAACTGACCGGCAAGACTGAGGATGAGGCGCGCAGCCACCGTGAGCAGTTAGAGGTTTTCCCAGCCTACAAACGGATTGATACCTGCGCTGCAGAATTCTCATCTCCGACCGCCTATATGTATTCAACATATGAGCAGCCTTTCGCCGGTGCGGTCCAGTCAGAAGCCTATCCATCAGGTCGCCGCAAGATCGCTGTATTGGGCGGTGGCCCGAACCGGATCGGGCAAGGGATCGAGTTTGATTATTGCTGCTGTCACGCAGCCTATGCGCTCAGCGATGCCGGCTTTGAAACAATCATGGTCAATTGCAATCCGGAAACGGTTTCCACTGATTATGACACGTCGGACCGGCTCTATTTTGAACCGCTCACGGCCGAGGATGTTCTGGAGATCCTTCGCACGGAACAGCAGTCCGGTGAACTTGTGGGGGTCATCGTGCAATTTGGCGGCCAGACGCCCCTGAAACTCGCCAATGCTCTCGAGGCTGCCGGGATCCCCATCCTCGGCACATCGCCGGATGCCATCGATCTGGCGGAAGACCGTGACCGCTTTCAGGCTCTTCTGACAAATCTGGACCTTAAACAGCCAAACAACGGCATTGCGCGCTCCCGCGACGAAGCAAAAAACATCATTGACACGATCGGCTATCCCGCCGTTATCCGGCCGTCCTACGTTCTGGGTGGTCGTGGAATGGAGATCGTCCGCGACGATCAGCAATTCGATCGCTACATCAACGAAGCGGTTATCGTCTCCGGCGACAGCCCCATCCTGATCGACGGCTATTTGTCGAATGCCGTTGAGGTCGATGTCGATTGTCTATCCGACGGGAAGGACGTCTTCGTTTGCGGAATTATGGAGCATATTGAGGAGGCGGGAATCCATTCCGGCGACAGCGCCTGCTCACTACCGCCGCATTCGCTTCCGGCAGACGTCATCGAGGAGCTCAAGAAGGAAACGGCAGCGCTCGCGATTGCACTCAAGGTCGGCGGCCTCATGAACGTGCAATATGCCGTCAAAGACGGGGAGATCTTCGTTCTCGAGGTAAACCCCAGGGCCTCGCGTACGGTTCCATTTGTAGCGAAAACCATTGGCATGCAGATTGCCAAGATCGCTGCAAGGATTATGGCCGGTGAGAGCCTGGCGTCGTTTGCATTGCAGGAACCAGACCTGGATCACATCGCTGTAAAGGAAGCAGTCTTCCCATTCGCCCGCTTCCCCGGTGTGGACACAGTTCTTGGACCCGAAATGCGTTCGACCGGCGAGATCATGGGGCTTGACAAAGCATTCGGTATTGCCTTTGCGAAGTCACAGCTTGGCGGCGGCACGAAAGTGCCAACCTCCGGAACCGTCTTCGTATCGGTGAAAGACGCTGACAAGCCGCGCATTATCGAAGCCATGAAGCTTCTCGTCGATTGCGGCTTTCGCGTTCTTGCGACCGGCGGCACGCAATCCTATCTCAATGACAATGGAATTCCGGCTGTCCGGGTGAATAAGGTACTGGAGGGTCGGCCTCACGCCGTGGATGCATTGAAGAATGGCGAGGTACAACTCGTCTTCAACACTACGGACGGGCCGAAAGCGCTTGCAGACAGCCGCTCACTGCGTCAGGCTGCCCTATTAAACAAAGTGCCGTACTATACAACGCTCTCAGGGGCTGTCGCCGCGGCACAAGGCATTGAGGCATACAGCCGCGACGAGGTTGAGGTGCGCTCGCTGCAATCTTATTTTCCACCAGCCGCATAGTGAAAGAGCGGTGTTGGAACACACCGCCAGTTTTCTGCCGGTTTTAGGAGAGGTATGAAGGAGACGCTATGGTCGATAAAGTTCCCATGACCGTTGCCGGATATCAGGCGCTGGAAGAAGAACTGAAAGACCGCCAGCAGAATGTTCGTCCGCGCATCATTCGCGAAATCGAAGAAGCACGCGCCCACGGTGATCTTTCGGAAAACGCTGAATACCATGCAGCGAAAGAAGCCCAGAGCCTTAACGAGGGCCGTATCATGGAACTCGAGGATAAACTTGGTCGCGCCGAGGTCATCGACACCGCAAAAATGAGCGGTGAAACGATCAAATTCGGAGCAACGGTCAAGCTCGTCGATGAGGACACCGACGAGGAGAAAACCTATCAGATCGTAGGAGATCTCGAATCGGATATCCGAAGCGGAAAGATTTCCATATCGTCACCGATTGCCCGCGCCCTGATCGGTAAGGACGTCGGCGATAGCATTGAAGTCGTAGCCCCCGGTGGTGCACGCGGCTATGAAATCCTCGATGTCGCCTATCGATAGGCGCAAATCTCCCCGGCAAACCTGTGGCGCGGCCCAAGATATGGATTGTCACCAGCGGTCGTCGGGGTGACATCGTTCAGTGCGAGGCGATCGGACATCGCATCGGCGATATAAACCGAAAAATCGAGCTTGCACCGCGCGCACGCTATTCGTGGTTGATGCCATGGGGGCCTTGTGATCCTGCGGAGTTGGACAAGTTCAAACCGCCCCTGCCCGACCTGATTGTTGCGTCCGGCAGGCGCGCTGTTCCTTATGTTCGCAAACTTGCCGGCGCAGGTACCATCGCCCCGCGTGCAATCTTTATGAAATACCCAGGCTGCGATGTGAGCCGGTTTGCGATAGCTTGGCAACCCATTCACGATAGGCGCCCTGGTCGTCACGTCATTGAGACGCTAACCACACCTCATCTGATAACACCGGAACGGATCGAAGACGAGCGCAGGAGCCCCGATCCGCGCTGTGTCGCCCTGCCTTCGCCTCGCCTTGGCATCCTTCTTGGCGGGAACTCCGGCAAGGTGGTTTATGACGCCGCAACGATCGAGGCGTTCTGCGAGCCACTCAGGCGTCTCGATCATTTCGAATCTGTTACAGTCACAGGTTCACGGCGCACACCGCCCGAGCTCCTTGATGCTATTCGAAAAACGCTCACGATCCCGCATTTCATCTGGGATGGAAACGGCCCAAACCCATATTCAGCGATCGTCAGTTTATCGGATGCACTGCTCGTCACGGGCGATAGCCACAATATGGTAAGCGAGGCGCTTGCAGCAGGGCGAAAAACCTATGCATTTCTTCCACCGGGCCTCCCCAATAAATTTGCGCTAACCCTCAACGCGCTGGCAGCCGAAAACGCGCTCGTTCTTGACCACAGCACCATGCGGCCTGGTACACAATTACCCATCGATGCAACAGCCGAGATCGCTGATCGAGCCGTAAAAATGCTTAGTCTGTAGAGCATTTATTCCCGGAGTTCTCCCCGCTCCAGTCACCAGCCTGTTACGAATGACGCCACTATTCGCCCTTACCCTTGACCCGGCCCAGTCCAATAGCGATATGTTTGCCTAGGCCGGGCGAATGCGTCGGCACATGAAGCGCGAGATAAGACATCATGCACACCAAGGTCCTCATTATCGGGTCCGGTCCCGCCGGATACACTGCTGCCATTTACGCGGCGCGCGCAATGCTCGAGCCCGTCCTCGTGACCGGTATTGAACAGGGCGGACAGCTGACAATTACGACAGATGTGGAGAATTATCCCGGTTTCGCGGAAGCGATTCAGGGGCCCTGGCTGATGGAGCAGATGAAGGCGCAGGCCGAACATGTCGGTACGACCTTGATCAACGACATGATCCGGTCAGTTGATCTGAACAAGCACCCGTTTGAAGCGGTCGGCGATGGCGGCACGGTTTACACGGCAGACAGTGTGATTCTGGCGACGGGCGCGAAGGCAAAATGGCTCGGGCTTGAGAGCGAGCAGACTTTTATGGGCTTTGGCGTGTCAGCCTGCGCGACATGCGATGGCTTCTTCTATCGCGGCCGCGACGTCGCAGTCATTGGTGGCGGTAACACCGCTGTTGAAGAAGCGCTTTACCTTGCCAATCTCGCTGACAAGGTGACTCTCATCCATCGCCGTGATGAGTTACGCGCGGAAAAAATTCTTCAAGAACGCCTCTTCGCCAATCCAAAGATCGAAGTGGTTTGGGATAGCGAACTCGCAGAGATCAACGGCGAACAATCCGTTCCGCCATCCGTCACTGGCATAACGATTCGATCGACAAAAACCGGAGAACTCTCAAAGCTCGACGTCGATGGAGTGTTCGTTGCAATCGGTCATGCACCACAGACCGAACTCGTTCAGGAAAGCCTGAAGATCAAAGAAAACGGCTACGTCTGGACAGCTCCCGATTCAACCGCCACAACGATCCCGGGTGTCTTCGCAGCAGGTGATGTCACGGATGACATTTATCGCCAGGCGGTAACAGCAGCCGGCCAAGGCTGCATGGCGGCCCTTGAAGCCGAGAAATATCTTGCTGGCCTCGATATGACTCACGCCAAGGAAGCTGCCGAGTAAGGCGCCACCGAAATCGCACTTCATGGGAACAATGTCGGGAAGCGTGCCATGGACTGGGACAAACTGCGCATCTTCCATGCTGCCGCAGAGGCTGGCAGCTTCACCCACGCGGGCGAAAAACTCAATTTGAGCCAGTCTGCTGTAAGCCGTCACGTCAGCACGTTGGAATACGATCTCGGGGTTTCGTTGTTCAACCGTCACGCGCGCGGACTTGTTCTGACGGAGCAGGGCGAAGACCTTTATCGGACCGCCCATGACGTTCTCATGAAGTTGGAAGCTGCCAAAGCAAGGCTCACAGATTCACAGGAACGTCCGTCAGGCGATTTGCGCGTGACAACCACGGTTGGCCTTGGCAGTACCTGGCTCACGTCTCGGGTGAATCGGTTTATCGACCTTTTTCCCGATATAAACCTCAAACTGCTTCTCACAGATACAGAGCTGGATCTTACCATGCGCGAGGCGGATGTAGCGATCCGGCTCCACCCGCCGACCAATCCGGATCTCATCCAGCGCAAGCTCTTCACGGTGCATTTTCATATGTACGCATCATCCGGTTACTTGAAACAGTTTGGTCCCCTTCGTGGAGCGACCGATCTCGACAATCATCGCGTTATTGCATTTGGAAGACCGCATCCCGATCACCTCAAACAGCTGAACTGGATCCTGCAAGTCGGCAAAGAAGGCCGAGAGGAACGACAGCCAACCCTTATCGTCAACAATGTTTACGCCATGAAGAATGCCGTACAGCGTAATGTGGGCATTGCCCTTTTGCCAGATTACGTGGTCGATACGGAATCCGGGCTTGTGCAGCTTCCGAGCGACACTGCTGTCCCGTCATTTGATACCTACTTCGTTTATACCGAAGACATGCGGTCTTCGGCCCGTGTTCAGGCGTTTCGCGACTTCCTTGTCTCGGAAGCGCAAAAATGGGCATTCTAGACTGAACAGACCCTTTGATGAGCTTCACGGGAGTTAATATGAGAGCCGCACAGCGGTTCTTAGCGACATCAGGCGAAATTCGTTTCATTTTCATAACGTTCTGTTCACCATCAAAACCTAGACTGGCGTTACTTTTCGACAAACGGAATCGTCCGCCATGGCCTATGTCTTCAAGAACCAGTCGATCGTGGTTCGCCTCGCTATCCTGTGCCTCATCCCACTGCTCGCCCTGATGTTGGTGAGCGGATTGAAGATCAAAAACGAGTATATGCGCGTCCAGGAAACGTCCTTTGTGAAGGGCGTCTTCGATAAAGCGCCGGTGATTTCAGGATTGGTGCACGAGCTTCAAAAAGAGCGCGGCATGTCAGCCGGGTATATCGGTTCAAAGGGCGTGATCTTCAAAGATGCCTTGGGCCCGCAACGAATTGCGACAGATCAAGCAATTGAGGCTTTCCGGAACAGTATTCGCGAACCAAAGGGCCGCTTTGCGATTGACGCCTACAAAGAGCCCCATGCAGCGGCTATGAAAGCCCTCGCTCAACTCGGCGCGATGCGTGAGCGGGTAAACCGTTTCGATCTGACGGTGCCGGAAATGGCAAGGTTCTATACGCCAATGATCTGGAGCATGATCTCCATGATCGAGAGCATTAATAAAGTGATCGATGAAGGTGGAACTCTTCGTAATGCCTTCGGCTATGTCGCATTGATCGAAGGAAAAGAGCGAGCAGGCATTGAACGCGCAATGGGCGCGGCAGGCTTCGGTTCAGGTGAATTCAAGCAAAACATCTATGAGCGCTTCATCCGGCTTGGCGCGATGCAGGACACATTTTTCGCTACCTTTAACCAGTATTCCGCACCTGCGGAACGCGCGGTGTTTGCGTCAAAAACTTCCGGGCCTGTTCAAGAGGAAGTCGAGAGATTACGGGGCATCGCGAAGGAAAACCCGTTCGGTAAGGATCTTCAAGGGGTAACGGGACCGGATTGGTTCAAGGCAAGCACCGACCGCATTGATGCGTTGAAGGAAGTCGAAGATCACGTTGCGGACATTATCGTGGCCGAAATCGATGCTGGCTTGGCAAAAGCGCAATGGGGATTATGGTCCACCGTGGGCTTACTGGTCGCACTCGTCATCGTCACCACATATGTTTCGTTCCTTGTCTACAGGTCGATCGCCCCGCCAATCATGCGCCTTGTCCGCACAATGATGCGGCTTGCCTCTAACGACACGTCGGTCACGGTCGAGGATATGGACCGTGAAGACGAGATCGGCAAAATGGCGCGATCTGTCGAGATCTTCCGCGAAAACACCGAAGAACGTCTCGTTCTGGAAGGCAAAGCCGGTATCGAGCGTGACAAGGAGCGCCACCGCCAGGTTCACATTGAAGAAATCATTACGGAATTCAGAGGTGTCGTCGGCGAACGGTTGTCAATGGTTGGCGAGCAGACGGGGAATATGGATGCAACGTCGATGCGCCTTCAGGGCGTTGCGCAATCGGCATCAAGCCAGGCGCAATCGGCATCTTCTGCGACAGCAGCGGCGTCCCAGGACGTTCAGGTTGTGGCAAGCGCCGCCGAAGAATTGTCAGCGTCTATCAAGGAAATTGAACATCAGACAGGCCGGGCGAACGAGGCCATGACGGCCGCCTCTGAACGGGCCCTTGCAACCGACAAGGATGTCTCGCAGCTTGCCGAGGCCGCCGATCAAATCGGCGACGTCTTGAACCTCATTCGAGACATTGCCGAGCGAACCAATTTGCTCGCGCTGAACGCGACAATTGAAGCGGCTCGCGCTGGCGAAGCCGGACGAGGTTTTGCGATCGTCGCGCAGGAAGTGAAATCACTGTCCAATCAGACAGCTCAGGCAACCGAGGAAATCTCAGGACAGATCAGCGGTATTCAAAATTCGACGACCCACGCTGTTTCCTCAATTCGCGGGATTATCGATTCCGTTGAAGAAGTGCGCCAACTGACCGATGGTGTCTCCAGCGCCGTTTCGCAACAGCGTGAGGCGACACAGGAAATCGCAAACTCGGTGCTTTCGGCGTCAAATGGGACCGATTCCGTCTCTGCAAATGTCGCCATGGTGAGCGACTCGATCCAGCAAACCTCCGGCGAAGCGCAAGCCGTCACAGACGCGGCAGAGTCCCTCAAAGCTACGACGGCAGTGTTGAAAGGCGAAATCGAGACATTCCTTCAAAAGGTTGCTCAGGACGTCAACGAACGACGCGCTGCTTTGCGTATCAAAATGAAAGAGATCGTTCTGATTTCCGGAAACGGCCGGCACTTAAACACCACTATCATCAATTGCAGCACGACCGGTGCCGCGCTCGAACCGATTGAAGGTGTCGAAATCGGGGATGAGTTTGATGTTCAGTTACCGAATAACATAACCGTCAATGCGAAGGTCGTCCGTAAACAAGAGCAGCTTGTCGGCATCCAATTCAAGGAACCCTTGGAGAACATCGACGATCTGATGTTGGCGCAGGAAGCCGCCTAGCGGTCAGCCGCGAGCGGCGGTGTCCAATCGATCGGCACAAATCGGTCACGACCGGCAACCCGCTTGAGCCACGGCGCGATGTAAGGGAAAGCGGCAAGATCAAAACCGCCCTCTTCCGCCTCATGAGTGTAAGCGTAAAGTGCAATGTCTGCGACGGTAAAGTCCGATCCGGCGATAAATGGCGTCATTGCCAGCTGGCGGTTTAAGACTGAAAGCGCGCGATTTCCCCCTTCAAGCAAAGCCGCCATGCGCTCTTCAGTTGCCTGATCAGCGCGTTCCGGGAGCGTCATCAGTGAAATCCTGACCGCAATATTCGGCTCATGACTGTATTGCTCGAAAAAAAGCCATTGATTGACAACCGCACGGGCAAAGCGATCATCCAGCAACAAGTCCGTTCCCTCCGCGAGATAAAGCAGGATCGCATTGGATTCGGCAAGCGGTCGACTATCGGGCAGCATAAGGATCGGAACCTTGCCGTTGGGGTTACGCTCAAGCATGGCATCGGTTTCGGCTTCGCCACGTGTAGGCGCAATCATCACACTTTCAAAAGGCAGGCCAAGCAAGGACAGGATCAGCCTGACCTTGTAGCAATTTCCAGAGACTTGCATGTCGTAGAGTGTGTACATTGATCGGCATTCCCCAAAAGATCCGGACCCAATTCGATAGTCCCATCGAACCTATCCTAATACTTGCACTTGGGCTCATTCCAATTGTTGAAGTCTTCAATCAGAAAAGATGATGGTGCCGTTGCCGTGATCCGACTTGTGTACGCGGCTCCGGCGTCGTACTGAGTCTTCTGAAACTCATGCCTGTTTTACAGGCAAAACCTGATCGTGGAGCAAATTCAAATGGCTTTCCTTTCCGATACGCTTTCGCGCGTGAAACCCTCCGCCACTATTGCCGTCCAGGCGAAGGCGCGCGAATTGAAAACCGCCGGACGGGATGTGATCGCGCTCGGTGCAGGTGAGCCCGACTTTGATACGCCGGATAACATCAAAGAAGCCGGGATCGCCGCCATAAACCGCGGAGAAACCAAATATACAGCGGTACCCGGTATCATCGAACTGCGCGAAGCAATCGTTGAGAAGTACAAGCGCGAAAATGCCCTCACCTACACGGCAGACCAGGTCATTGTCGGAACGGGTGGAAAACAGGTCCTGTACAACGCATTTGCCGCAACGCTTAATCCAGGCGACGAAGTTATCATTCCAGCTCCCTATTGGGTGAGCTATCCAGACATGGTGCTCTTGAACGGCGGCGAACCGGTATTCGTCGAAACAACTCTTGAAGACGCATTCAAATTGAAAGCGGATGCACTTGAAGCGGCCATTACGCCGAAAACGAAATGGTTTATCTTCAACTCTCCCTCAAACCCATCTGGAGCCGCCTATTCGGCCGAGGAATTGAAGGAGTTGACCGATGTTTTGATGCGTCATCCGCATGTCTGGATTCTGACAGACGATATGTATGAGCATCTGTGCTACGGCGATTTCAAGTTCGCGACGCCCGCCGAAGTGGAACCTGGTCTCTATGACCGGACACTGACGATGAATGGTGTCTCAAAGGCTTATGCAATGACGGGCTGGCGAATTGGCTATGCAGCGGGACCGGTGAACCTCATCAAGGCAATGGCAAAAGTCCAGGGCCAATCCACGTCAGGCACCTGCTCCATTGCTCAATGGGCAGCCGTTGAAGCGCTCACCGGTACCCAAGATTTCCTTCCCGAACGGCGCGACGCATTCGAAAAACGCCGCGATCTTGTGGTCTCCATGCTCAACCAGGCGAAAGGCATCGAATGTCCGATGCCGGAGGGCGCATTTTACGTTTATCCATCAATCCATGCACTGATCGGCAAGAAGACGCCGAAAGGTAAAGTGATCGAAACGGATGAGGATTTTGTGACCGAACTTCTCGAAGCGGAAGGTGTCGCCGTAGTGCACGGATCCGCCTTCGGTCTTGGGCCGAATTTCCGGGTGTCATACGCAACTTCGACCGAAGCGCTTACCGAAGCCTGTCAGCGCATCCAGCGGTTCTGCGGATCTCTGAGCTAAAGACAGCGTAGATGTCCGGCGAGATCACATTTGAGATCGGCAACGCGCCTGATCTTATCGAGCGGGCGCAACGAATCCGACGTACAGTATTCGTCATTGAGCAGAATGTCGCGCCGGATGAAGAATGGGACGGTAAAGACGAGGCGTGCTTTCATTTCCTCGTGAAGAATGCCGGTGACGGAGAAGATATTGCAACCGGGCGCCTTATGGTGATTGAAGACACCGCGAAACTGCAGCGGATCGCCGTATTGAAGTCTTTTCGGGGCCGCGCCATCGGGCAAAGATTGATCGATGAAATGCTCGGCCACGCCCGAACGTTGGACGGGGTCAGCAATGCACTCCTCGGTGCGCAATGCTACGCAATTCCGTTTTATGAGAAGCTTGGCTTCGAGGCCTTCGGCGATGTTTATGATGACGCCGGCATCCCGCATCGCGATATGAAGCGCGTGCTTTAGGTAAAATAGCTCATTACCCAAGGTTAACTCACGTCGAATTGATCTGTTTCGAGTGAATGTGCGAGGACGAGTTATACGCATATTCACTTCACCTGGTGTATCTATTGCGAAACGACACCCTTTCCTCAGGAGACATTAATGTTGATCAAACGCCGCCGTGGATGGGAACTGCCGGAAAATCAGGCGACTCCGGAAAGCGCCTTTTTAAACCGTCGCTCGCTCCTTGCAGCAGGCGGACTTGCTGCAGGAAGTCTTCTTCTCCCGCAAGCCGTGCGCGCGGAATCTAACGGCGCTCAGGGCTTTCTCCAGTCTTTGTTCGGAAGCAGCACGTCAGGCGTGCCAACAGGGATCGAAGACGATCCCAGCGCAGGCCTCTATCCCGTTAAACGAAACGAGAAATACAAACTCGATCGGGATCTGACACCGGAGGACGTGAATGCCTCCTACAACAATTTCTACGAGTTCGGCTCCCATAAGCGCATCGCGCGGGCAGCACAGGCTCTCAAAATCCGCCCATGGACGATCACCTTCGACGGCATGGTCGAGGAAGAGAAAACCGTCGCAATCGATGATCTTCTCGCCAAGATGCCGCTTGAAGAGAGACTATACCGTCACCGCTGTGTTGAAGCCTGGTCGATGACCATTCCCTGGTCCGGTTTCGAGCTTTCCCATCTGGTGAAGTTCGCGAAGCCGTTGTCATCGGCAAAATATGTCCGCTTCGAAACCTTCAACGATCCCGATATGGCAAGTGGTCAACGCGCGACATACCAGCCTTGGCCCTATGTTGAAGGTCTCACGATGGCCGAAGCCATGAACGAGCTTTCCTTCATGGTAACGGGAACCTACGGCAAGCCTATGGCGAAACAGCACGGCTCGCCCTTACGTCTGGCGGTACCATGGAAATACGGCTTCAAGTCCATCAAATCGATCGTACGGGTAAGCTTTACTGACGAACGTCCCGTCAGTTTCTGGGAAGAGTTACAGTCCGCGGAATATGGTTTCTGGGCAAACGTCAATCCGGAAGTGCCCCATCGTCGTTGGAGCCAGGCGCGCGAAAGGGTTCTTCAAACCGGAGAATTTGTGCCCACATTGCTCTATAATGGATACGGCGAGTATGTAGCGGGCCTTTATGAGAGCGTCCCGCAAAGCGAACGCTTGTACATGTGACGGCAGCTCGCCAAGCGAGAACTGAACACCGAAAGATCGTCTTGCAAAGAAGACCAGCTGACGCCATGTGGTGGCAGGAGGGGTGGTTTCCTGCCATGCCTGCGCACGCCTTTTTTTGCTTCTGCCGATGAAACGAAGGATATCATTATTGAGCAGGGCCGGACCTTGCGAGATTGAAACATCGACTTAGACTCTAAAAAAACCTGCAACCGAAGGGGTTCATTGTGAAACACGCATTCCTTGGTCTCTTTTCTGCAATTCTCATCACATTCTCTACCCAAACCACACAGGCCGACACCAGGCAGTTCTCGTCTGAAGCGCACGACTTCCGCGTTGAGGTCCTCACCAATGCCCTTGCCAACCCATGGGGTATGGCGTTTCTGCCCGATGGGCGCATTCTGATCACGGAGAAAAACAGTCGCCTGCGTTTGTTCGCAAATGGGCAACTGTCCGATCCGCTGTCGGGACTTCCGGATATTGCCGTGGTTGGGCAAGGCGGCCTTCTCGATGTGGCGGTCGATCCGGACTTCAGCGACAATCGGATGGTTTATCTCTCTTACTCCGAACCTGGCGATGGCGGATACGGAACCGCAGTCCTTCGTGGCAGGCTTGGCGAGCGGGGATTAAGCGATACCGAGGTCATCTTTCGACAGAACCGGAAAACCAGTTCCGGAAGACACTTTGGGTCACGCTTCACTTTTGCGCGGGACAAGACACTCTTCATCACGCTTGGGGATCGCGCTGACCGCCCAAGCGCACAGGATCCCTTTGATCATTCCGGCTCGGTCCTCAGAATAAACCGTGACGGTTCGATTCCTTCAGATAATCCCTTTGTTGACGGCAACGACGCCCTTCCCGAGATATGGTCGATCGGGCACCGCAATGTCCAGGGCGCGGATTTGCATCCTGATACGGGTGAACTTTGGACAATCGAGCACGGAGCACGCGGTGGCGATGAGGTGAACCTGCCGAAAGCAGGAAAGAATTACGGTTGGCCGGTGATCTCATATGGCCGACATTATTCCGGAGCCAAAATCGGTGTCGGGGTGGCGCAAGAAGGCATGGAACAACCCCTTCATTATTGGGATCCATCAATTGCACCGGCCGGGTCGAGCTTCTATGATGGCGATCTTTTTCCGGAATGGCGCGGAAACCTCTTCGTCTCAGCCCTGAAATTCCAGCTTCTCTCACGACTGGAACTGAATGGCGAGAAAGTCGTTCGTGAAGAACGTCTCCTGGAAGGAGAATACGGCCGTATCCGCGATGTTGAAACCGGACCGGATGGCGCGCTCTATCTGTTGACCAATGATGGCGACGGGCTTTTGCTACGTCTTTCGCCTGCAAAGTGAGGCATTTTGGGAGATACCCTGTTCAGATTGGCTGTCCTTGCGACACTGGCCATTTTTTGCACCCTGGCGGTCGCCCTGCTCGCTGTGCCGGATAAGGTCTGGGAAACGATTGCGGGCGATCCTGATCTAGGACCGGTGGTCTTCCAGACATTAGAGAAAACTGAAAAACCCAACCAATTTCTGGTATGCCCCCCGGATTATTGCCAGCGGGCGTCAATCGATATGGAAGCCCCGGTTTTTCCGGTCCCTGCGAAAGACCTGAAAGCCGCAGTCGACAAGGCGGCTATGGAAAAGAAAAATGTGACAAGAGTCTTCGAAGGCCCATTGGAGCTTCGATACCTGTTTCGCTCACCCGCATTTCGCTTCCCCGACACGGTCAGTATCGAATTCATCGACGTGAATGGCGGCTCAACACTTGCGATTTATGCCCGTGCGCAACTTGGCTACGCTGATTTCGGTGTGAATGAAAAGCGGGTCAAAAAATGGCTCGAGAAGATCCAGGCTCAATTCTCAAGAGATGCCGCCCCAGCGGAACAAGCTGACGGGTGAAATCACATCTCGGGGCTTTCCTGAAACAGTGCGCTGGACCATATTGGCACTATGGCAGATCGTCGACACAAAGACCCAAAATCCTCCAAAGACCAAGACGCTTTTCACCCCCTCGGTGATGGGCGGCCGGATCATGGCGACGGTTTCTCGGATACGCCGCAGAAGGCATTCGACGGCGCGCCCGTTGATTTGAGCAAGACATCGATTGCCGACTGGGCGGACGAGATCACCAAAGCAGCGGAAGCACCGCCTCCGGGGTCAGCCGAATCTTCAAAACGAACGGCCCGCTTCGGTGCAAAGGAACGGGGTCGAGCCGGCGGAGACGAGAGCATCTCGGTTGGCCAGGACGAGAGCCGGAAGGCCCGCCTCTCACCGAAAGGTGCGAAAGCACGCGGTGAATTGGGCACCACCTCGCGTGTGAAGAAACCGTCCCTCGACGATATGGGGCCCGGCACCGATAAACAGGTTCCCCTCAATAAGAACGGGAAAGCGCCTAAAAAACCGAAAGCGCTAAAAACCGCCCGCGGCACATCGATCGGCGGGCCCGCATCAGCCAAGGAACGGGCAGCCGGAGGCCTCAATCCTGTTGCCGGTCTCGACGTTTCGCTCGAGGAAGCGGAAACCCTCGGGTCCACGTCAGGCGCGACGGCGACGGTAGAGGCTCTTGCCCAGCTCATCGAGCATGGCCGTGAAGAAATGAAGGGCGAAATCTGGGTGCCGCACCGCCCGGATCGGCCACAAAAATCTGAAGGTGGTGTTGAACTCCAGATTGAATCGGAATTCGAACCGCGCGGTGATCAACCCCAGGCCATCCGCGAGCTTGTCGAAGGCGTGGTGGAAGCCGATGAACGCGACCAGGTTCTTCTTGGCGTGACCGGCTCTGGTAAAACCTTCACAATGGCGAAAGTTATCGAGAAAACACAACGACCTGCCCTGATCCTGGCTCCCAACAAAACACTGGCCGCACAGCTTTATGGCGAGTTCAAATCTTTCTTTCCAAACAATGCGGTAGAATATTTCGTCTCGTACTACGATTACTACCAGCCGGAAGCCTATGTGCCGCGGTCGGACACCTATATCGAGAAAGAAAGCTCCATCAACGAGCAGATCGACCGAATGCGTCACTCGGCAACCCGTGCTTTGCTGGAGCGCGACGATGTCGTCATCGTCGCCTCGGTTTCCTGCATTTACGGTATAGGCTCGGTTGAAACCTATACGGCGATGACTTTCGATATCAAACTCGGAGACCGCATTGATCAGCGCCAACTCCTCGCCGATCTTGTCGCCCTTCAATACAAGCGTAATGACCAGGGTTTCCAGCGCGGCAATTTCCGCGTTAAGGGCGACACGATCGACATCTTCCCCGCTCACTACGAAGACCGGGCGTGGCGGGTGTCTCTGTTTGGCGACGAGGTCGAACAGATCACTGAGTTTGACCCGCTGACCGGCCACAAGACCGACGAGAAGAAATTTGTCCGCCTTTATGCCAATTCTCACTATGTCACGCCACGTCCGACCCTCAATCAAGCTATGAAATCCATCAAGGAAGAGCTGAAACAGCGCCTTGAGGAACTGACGCGCGCCGGACGCTTGCTTGAAGCACAGCGGCTCGAGCAGCGCACGCTCTTTGATCTGGAGATGATGGAGGCAACAGGATCCTGCGCGGGTATTGAGAACTATTCGCGATACCTCACCGGCCGCAAACCGGGCGAACCGCCACCCACGCTCTTTGAATATCTGCCGGACAACGCCCTCGTCTTCGTCGACGAGAGCCACGTGACAATCCCACAGATCGGCGGCATGTATCGCGGCGACTTTAGACGAAAAGCGACGCTCGCAGAATATGGCTTCCGCCTTCCAAGTTGCATGGACAACAGACCCATGCGCTTCGAGGAATGGGACGCGATGCGCCCGCAATCGATCTATGTTTCGGCGACACCGGGTTCCTGGGAAATGGACCAGACCGGCGGTGTGTTCGTAGAACAGGTGATCCGCCCAACCGGTCTCACGGATCCGCCGGTCGAGGTGCGCCCGGCCTCGAGCCAGGTCGATGATGTTTTGGGAGAGATCCAGGAGACGGCGAAGAAGGGCTACCGGACCCTTGTAACAACGCTCACCAAACGCATGGCGGAAGACCTCACCGAATATCTTCATGAGGCCGGTGTCCGCGTACGTTACATGCACTCCGACATTGACACGATTGAACGGATCGAAATCATCCGCGACCTGAGGCTTGGCGCTTTCGATGTTCTGGTCGGTATCAACCTCTTGCGCGAAGGTCTGGATATTCCCGAATGCGCCATGGTCGCGATCCTCGATGCCGATAAGGAGGGTTTCCTGCGCTCGGAGACGTCGCTCGTTCAGACAATCGGGCGTGCCGCGCGAAACGTTGATGGCAAGGTCATTCTTTATGCCGATCAGGTGACGGGCTCAATGGACCGTGCCATGAAGGAGACCGAAAGGCGGCGCGAAAAACAGATCGCCTATAACGAAGAAAACGGGATTACTCCCGAATCCGTCAGAAAGAACATCGGCGATATCCTTGAAAGCGTCTACGAGAAAGATCACGTGAAAGCCGATACCGGCTTTGCCGAGGAAGGCGCGCTCGTCGGTCACAATCTGAAAGCCCATATCGAAGATCTCGAGAAGAAAATGCGTGACGCCGCAGCCGATCTCAACTTCGAGGAAGCCGCCAGATTGCGCGACGAAATCAAGCGGCTCCAGGAGACCGAACTTGCTGTCTCCGACGACCCGCTTGCCCGGCAGGCAGCCATCGAAGATCGTTCCGGCGGATATCATGGTTCGCGCAAGGATCCGGCCAGCGAAAAGCGCCCGAGATCGACGACCGGACGCCCCGGCCAGCGCGGCGGCAAAGGCCGCAGACGCAGATAACACGAGAGCTTACGAAATCGATCTTTCGCATTCGCCTGGGGCGCTCGTTGCATTTTTGCCTTATTGCCTAGGTTTCAGCGAATTTTCCTGCTAAGCGCGAATGTGCACATTATCCATTCCAGCGGGGGCTTACATGCTGAAGGAATTCAAGGAATTTGCCGTTAAGGGCAATATGATCGACATGGCGGTCGGCATCATTATCGGTGCTGCGTTCGGCGCTATTGTCTCATCTCTTGTAGATGATGTCTTTATGCCGGTCATCGGGCTGGTGATTGGCGGGATCGATTTTTCAAACTGGTTCATTGCGCTTGGCGAAGGCACCTTTGCTACAATTGAACAGGCTAAAGAAGCGGGCGTTGCGACGTTAAACATCGGACTGTTCATCAACGCCATCATAAAATTCCTGATCATTGCTTTCGCGCTCTTCATGGTTGTGAAAGCCATCAACACACTGAAGCGGGAAGCGGAGGCCGAGCCCCCTGCCCCGGCCGAACCCCCAGCAGAAGAAAAACTGCTGACCGAAATCCGCGATCTCCTCGCCAAGAACTGACAGCGGTTTCAGTTTTCCTTTGACCGGGAAAAACCCTTGAAACATGGGTGATGGCACGCATCTTTCTGGTGAAATCAGATGCGCCATCATTCATGTTTGGTCACCAAGGGGGAAATCACCATGATCCGTCCGTTGAAGGTCCTTTGTGCGAGTGCCATTCTCTTAATGGCAGCGGCAGCCCAGCCAGCAACGGCCAATGAAACAATCATTTTTCTGCACAACGCCTGGTATGAGGCCAATAAGAACGGTGAAGCGCATCCAAAGTTTGGCGCCTACGATCTCGAGGGAATCAAGGAAGCCCTCGCAGCCGATGGTGCAACCGTTATTGCACCGGTCCGGGAAGAAGGGTCAACGGCAGCTGGCGCTGCCAAGAAACTGAAGAGTCTGATCGGGGGCTTGATTTACAACGGGGCCGGCTCTCTCAAGATCGTTGGCGCCTCAAAAGGTGGCTTGATCGCCAAACTCACAAGTGCGGAAATCCAGCCGCCCAGTATCAAGTGGGTCATTGTCGGCGGCTGCCACAATGAACGCCTCTCAAAACAAAAAGCGCCGATGATGCGCGGGACAGTTCTGTCAATCTATGACACCTCGGACGAGGTCGCAGGCCCCTGCGCGGATCACTCGGAAATAGCGGCAGATACCGCGGTTTTCGAGGAAAAGGCGATTTCGACGGGAAAAGGCCACGGTTTTCAGTTCTCACCGGATGAAGCCTGGGTCAAACTCGCGCGTGAGTGGTGATCCCGCAGAGGTCTGACTAGGTCTGGGGGCGCGCTTACCCGCAAGCGCCGACTGGGATTCAATTGTTGAGACCCGCATATCATCGCTTCCTTAAAGTGATCATGTACAAGGTGCGTTTTTGAGAGAGAACTGAAGTTGCGCAGCGAAAACCTCGAGGCGGCTCCACATGAGTGATCGCCCCAATGTGCGGCAAGCGCACAATTCCTGTAGCAAACCGGCTTGAATCTGTAACGTAATTCGCCATGCTCGGAAGCAACTGGGCGCAGGCTGAAGCGCGAAGAAGGGAAGCACCATGTCGACAATCAAAGCCGTCGTCAGCAATGGGTTTGGATCCGCACTTCGAAAAGTGAACGTATTCGCATGAAACTCAAAGATCTGGAAATCTTTGTCGTTGCGCCGCCACCTCCAGGTTGGGGGGGCCGATATTGGATTTTCGTAAAACTCACCACTGATAATGGCATCACCGGTTTCGGCGAGGTTTACGCGAGCTCGGTCGGGCCAGTCGCAATGCGGGCCGTTATCTCGGATTGCTTTGAGCGCCACATGCTGGACGAAAACCCTGAAAACATCGAATTGATGTTTCGCCGTGCGTATTCATCCGGTTTCACCCAACGCCCGGATCTGACCGTGATCGGCGCATTTTCCGGGCTTGAAATCGCCTGTTGGGATATTCTCGGCAAAGCAAGAGAGCGGCCGGTTTACGCCTTGCTGGGCGGCCTTATGAACGAAAGAATACGGTCATATTCTTACATCTATCCGCTCGACCATCATACCCTCCCAGAATTCTGGAACAACGCCGACCAAGCAGCGGAAGCCGCGAGCGCAATGGTCGAACAGGGGTTCACGGCGGTGAAGTTTGATCCGGCTGGCCCCTATACGGTCCGCGGCGGTCATATGCCTGCAATGCAGGACATCGCGCGCTCGGCACGTTTTTGTAAAACGATAAGAGAAGCCGTCGGGGACCGAGCGGATCTTCTCTTCGGGACCCATGGCCAGTTCTCGACAGCCGGCGCGATCCGTCTGGCAAAAGCGTTGGAACCCTATGATCCGCTCTGGTTCGAGGAGCCGGTACCGCCCGACAATCCAGACGCTATGGCGAACGTTGCAAGGTCCACGTCCCTTCCGGTTGCGACCGGAGAGCGACTGACGACCAAGGCGGAGTTCGCGGCTATCCTTAAAACAGGTGCGGCGGAAATCCTTCAACCGGCTCTTGGACGCTCGGGTGGCATTTGGGAAACAAAGAAAATCGCCGCCTTGGCTGAGATCTATAATGCACAGATTGCTCCGCACCTTTATGCAGGCCCCGTCGAATGGGCAGCAAACATCCATCTTAGCGCATCCATTCCGAACCTTCTGATTGCAGAAACCATCGAGACCGGCGGCGCCTTTCACCTCTCGCTCATCGGCAACACAATCAGGTGGGAAGAAGGATATATCCAGGTCACAGACCGGCCTGGTCTCGGCATAGAATTCGATGAAGCTCTCGCACGCACCCATCCATTTGAAGGAACCCAACTTCACTTGGAAATGCAGGAAGCACCCTGCGACTATGTTGAAGAAAATCTCTTTGAAGGCGGGGCGCCTTCTTTGGGAAAATTGTGAAAAAACCTAATACTAGCTAATTATTTACCCTTCTTCCGTAAGAATAACTCAAATATCGGGAGCGCTTGCGAAGAGCGAGCGGAAAAAGAGTGCGTCAAGCATCCTCATCAGCGAGTGTTTTTTGGGGCGAGGATGCTGGCAAAAACAAAGCGCCCTTTTTTCTGGCTGTCGCTTTTGCATTTTCTATTCTTTCGCTGATTGCATATTTCGGAATTGAAAAAGGAATCGAGCACCTCAGAAAAGATCACGCCCAGGCGACAGGTATGAACTGGGCACACCACATTGAACTGCTGACGCCTGAACTTGCAATCGACGAAAGAGCTGCAAATGGGTCGGCACTGATAGCTGGGCGCGTTCCTGTCCCCGAAAGTGAAGCACTCACCGATCTCGTCAATGCGATTTTGAGCCTCGGGCACGTCTATCAGCTCGATGTGATCAATCCCAATTGCTACTGCGATATAAGCTTTGGCCGATTTGACCCTGAAAGAGAAAAAGGCGCTGGCCACCCCCCGCTCGTGCGCAGCAAGACCACAACAAGTCATCATGCGGCCTACAGCCGCCTTCTCGGGAAGACATCGGTAGCACCGCAAAAGGTGACAACCAAGGAACCTCCGCAACCTTTTGTAAGGCATATTTTTGCCCCCGGCAAAGAGCATGCAAACCCGTCAAGTTTTGGCGGGGGCGATGGTCGCTTTGCTTTCAACCGAGCGATCATTCAAGATCTCGCGCGGTCGAAACATCATGCAATATTCCTCCACTATGGCGACGGCGCCGGACAACCCACATCGTTCGCCGAAACGGTCCACCCTGTCATCCAGGACGGAAAGGTCGCCTATATCCTCAGGCTCCTGGTCGATCAGGAAAACGTCCATGCGACATATGCCTCAACGCTCTACACTGGCGCGCTCGGTGTGTTTTTGTTGACGGTCATCATCTTCTATGTACCGACAGCGCGTTATCTGAGGGCCGCTCAACAGCAAAGGCTCGCCGATCAGAAGTCGAAGTTTCTCGCAACGCACGATCCTTTAACAGGGGTCTTGAACAGACGTGGCTTTCAAATACGGGCAAAAACGCTTTTTGCCGAGAGTCGCCTGAGCGGCGTAGAACTTGAACTGTTTCTGTTTGACCTGGATGACTTCAAGGAGGTCAACGATTTTCACGGCCATCAAACCGGTGATCGCCTGTTGTGCGCCTTTGCTGAAGCGTTGATGGATGCCGCAGATGATCGAGGCATTATTGCTCGGCTGGGCGGCGATGAATTTGTGCTGCTTGGCGCATCACGAGGAAAGGGTCGATGTCTCAAAGACAGTCTGCTCACTCGCTATCGATGCATCAGGGCAACCGTTCCCGACACAGGAAGCGTTATTGAGACCGGCTATTCCGGCGGCCTGGTGAAGCTTTTCGGAAAAGACCAAAACCTCGAGACGACATTGCGCCAGGCCGATCTTGCCCTTTACCGGGCAAAGAAAGATCCGGGAGCATCAATCTGTCTTTATGAGCCCGATATGGCGAGAGCCTTTAAGGAGCGCCTGACGATACGTTCAGCCTTCAAGACCGCCCTCGCCCGAGGTCAGGTCAAACCGCATTATCAGCCATTGGTCCATATGAAAACCGGTCGGATTTTCGGTTTCGAGGCGCTGGCACGGTGGCATCATCCAGATGGAACAATCCTGACGCCTGGCGTTTTTGGCGAATTCCTCGAGGACAGTGAAATTGGCGCCAAGGTCGGCGAGGTTATGTTCGATGCCATAATTCACGACATCAAAACGTGGAACGAGAACGGCATTCCATGCGGCAAGATCGCGATGAACATTGCAACGCCTGATCTTTCGCAACGCAACTTCGCGAAAAAGGTTTTGTCCGAATTGCAGGCATCCCGCATTCCCAACAGTCAGTTTATTTTCGAGATCACGGAAAACTGCATCATCACTGCGGAAGAAAAAGATGTCATCCAGGATATTCAAACCTTGCGAGAGGCTGGATGCGGCATCGCGTTGGATGATTTCGGAACCGGCTATTCATCTGTCAAACGTTTGAAAGAAATGCCGCTTTCGATCGTGAAGGTCGACAAATCCTTTGTTCAGACTGTGCTGACTGATGATGCAGATCAGGCAATCATCGCCTCCTTGTTTCAACTCGGAGAAAAAATTGGCTTTGACCTCGTGTTGGAAGGTATTGAGACTAAGGAGCAGGCGAAGTTCCTCGGAATTTTCGGTAATGCAACGGCACAGGGCTATTATTATGGTCGACCCATGCCTGCCATCGAAGTCGCGCGGTTCATAGCGGGCTTCCGCACAGGTCAGCCGGAAGGTGCAGACGCGGTCGAGGTCGCCTAAGCGCCCTTAGCGCAAAAACGGCTTGTGTTTAACGGTCAAAACAATGCACGCTTCAAACCAGTCGCTCACGCAAATGCGAAATGCGTTCCGCGTCCGCATTTGCGAAGGCAAAACGTAAATACCTGTCTTCATCCGATCCGAAGAAGCTGCCCGGCAGGCATGATACCCCGCGTTCGCGCGCAAGTTTCGCTGCAACATCTTCTGCAGTTCCTTCTTCAAACGGATGCTCCACATACGCAAAATAAGCACCGATTGCGGCCAAACGCCAAGTCTTAAGCCCATCGAAGGCAGCCACCATCGCTTTTCTGCGATGCTCGATTTCGCGAACGGTTTCAGCGCGCCAGCTTCCAAGGTCAGTGATCGCGCGCGCGAGGGCATGTTGTGCGGGTCGAGGCGCGCAGATCTGCAGGTTATCCATGATCTTCGCCACTGCATCGATCATACGGGAACCCGCAGTCAATGCGCCGAGGCGATGGCCGGGAATACAAAAGCTCTTCGAAAAAGAGTAGAGACTGACAAGGTGATCTTCCCAATCCAGCTTTCGGAAGAGGTTGTGCGGTGGCCGATCCGCATCCAGAAAATCCCGATAAGTCTCGTCAACAATCAAATATAGGTCGTGTCTGACGCAAAGGTCGTACAGCGCATCCAGGTCCTCCGGGGAATAGACGGCTCCAGTAGGATTGTTGGGCGTTACAAGCGCCAGTGCTCTTACCCCTTGGTCGATGACATCTTCTATCGCACCGATTGAAGGAATAAACCCCGTGTTCGCATCCGCTCGAACGCTCTTTCTGTGAATACCGAGCATGGAGAGGGATGTGTCATGATTAAAGTAGTAGGGCTCAATCAGGACAATTGAATCGCCGGGCCGGGCGACAGCAAGGGCTGCAGCAATAAAGGCCTGATTGCATCCAGACGTGATGTGAACGCGATCAGGGCCGAGCGAAGCACCATAGATTTCCGACTGCCATTGGGAATAGGCGACGCGCAGCACAGCCTCTCCCTCAATATCACCATATCCAAGCAGAGCTGGATTGCCGGCGGTCTCGGAGAGCCATGCCAAGAGATCTGTGTGTGGAGGGTAACCAGGAACGGCCTGTGCAAGGTCAATCAAAGGACCGAGCCTCCCATCATAAGCCCGGGCGGCTTTCTGAACGATGGGTATGGGCGGGAAAGATAACGAGGAAACGAGAGGATTGAGTTTTGGCACGGGATGAACGAGAAGAGCAAAGAGAACGATAACCGTCATCGTCCTAGACCGGCGGCCCCCGCCGGGCAAGAACATCAAGCTTCCTCACTCAGCATAAACCCGACAGCCTTCACCAAAAACGCCTTCAAAAAGCAAGGAAAAGAATTCGCGTTTTTGCGCAGCCACCGGCCAATTTCACCTCGCTCTCGTAAGCGTGATGCTGTAAAATATTGATTTTATTTGATTTTATTATCTCCCGGCTTGGAACTCTCACACTAGCGTCACACCTCAGTGAGAGGGGATGTAATGGAATTCCACGCCTCTTACCTCTCTGTCATGGACGACGCGGCAAACGTGCTGCTTCGAAGGAACGGACGCAATCCACTTCGGATTGACAGGGAGTTAAACAATGAAAAGAGCAGTGTTTGGAGCATTCGCAAAGATATCAAAACTAGCATCAACCTTCGCCCTGGCTGGCGTGATCACATTCGGTGGAGCAGCTTTCGGCCTCTCACAAAGCGCTCATGCCTTTGGTGGTGTCAGCCCGGTGACAACCTCGACCATTGCCCAGACTGGAGCCGTTCAGGCAGCTGGCAATGTTGAAAACGTCCGCTTCCGTGGTGGACGTGGTTTCCGTGGTGGTTTTCGCGGTCGCGGTTTCCGTGGTGGCTTCCGTAGCCGGGGTTTCCGTAGTCGCGGATTTAATCGTGGTTTCAATCGTGGCTTCCGCAGTCATAAAGGCTTTCACGGTCATAAAGGTTTTCACCGTCACCATGGCTTCAAGAAAAAGGGCTTCTTCATCAAATAAGACGCTTTAAAAATGATCACGAAAAAGGCCGCCCAATCGGGCGGCTTTTTCTTTTCTGGAAATGAAATCACGCAGACTTCAAAGGAGGCAATGTAAAATCCGACCCGCTCTGTCGAGGGTCGGCGCTGAGCGGAGACAATCCAAAAGAAGCATTTCGCCACACCACCACCATGTCTTCGTTACATACTCCCTTCCCACGACGGCGCTTTCTTAACACTTCATTCAGATTGAGTTCAGTGCCAGGACCGTAAGTTGAGGTTAGAAGCGGAGGGACAAAGCCGCGCACTAGACAGGGAGCGCACAATGTTTTTCAAGAAACTTATTGCTGCGGCAGCAGGTGTAGCCATGATCGTCTCGACGGTACCGGCAAGCGCGGCAGCAGCGTTCAACGGAAGTGTTGTGAAACAAACCGTTTCAGGGCACGCAGAAGCGCAACGTAACCAGACAAGTCAATATGGCGAATACGTTGACGTTGATTTCAGAGAAAAACACCGGTTCCGCGGAGCAGGATTTCGAAATCAGCGTGTGCACCGGGGACATCGGAAATTCCACGGTCACCGCGGATACAGACACCATCGCGGAATCCGCCGTCATCATGCTTACCGCAAACACGGATATCGCAAACACGGTTATCGCAAATACGGCCATTACCGCCACCATCGTCACTATAGACGTAACCATGGAGCAGGAATTGCGCTCGGCATTCTCGGTTTGACAACCGGCGCGATCATCGCCTCAGAAGCATACAAGCACAATTCAAGGCGTCACTATCGGTATCACAGTGGTGGTCTGGAACCGTTCACAGCCGCCTGGTATGCCGCTTGCGCACGCAAATACCGTTCATTCAATCCGCAAACTGGTCGGTATCTGAGCTATAGCGGACAATATCGGCTCTGCCGCATTTAGTCATGAAACCTGTGAGTCGCGGCATCTCGTCGCGACTCAAGAATTCTTCAAATATTGCCTCACACAAAAACAATCCAGTTCGAACATTTGACTGACAATGCTTTAAAAATAATCGAATGCTCACTTTATAATCTTATCTAGCCAAATCATCTAGATGACTATACAGTATTGCGACAATCTAAAGCTGGACATCCGCTCCACCGCTTCCCATATAAAAAAATGACGAGCAAGTTAGGTGGATTCTTGGCTTATTGGACGTAGTTGAAACGGGTTTCCGCGCGGAAGTCTTAAGAACTCGTCACAACCAGCAACACTTAACTGCGCTTTCGGTCAGGTTAAAGCGAAGATAACAAGCTTAGGCTAACAGGGATCTTCGGTCACATAAGCAGGGAATAGCGGAATGCGGCAGACCGGTGTAGTTAAATTTTTTCTCCAGTCAAAAGGCTTTGGCTTCATAACACCCGAAGGTGGTGGAGCCGATATATTCGTCCATATATCTGCGGTCGAACAGTCTGGCATCGATGGCCTGGATCAGGGCATGAAGCTCTCATTCGAAACCGAGCCCGATAAGAAGGGCAAGGGGCCGAAGGCGGTTAATCTGCAGGTTGAAGCAAGCGCCTGACACGAGGTTGCGGATTTAAAACCCGCAGCCACGGGCTCAAACAAGTCAGAATGTAAATCGGAATCGGCGCTGAGGCTGCCCGGAAAGATGACCGGCTGCAGCCAGGAGCCCGTATTTATTCCGCAGCCTCAACCTTTGCAGTCTTGCCGACTGCAAGGTCATAGTCCTTCATGAGGATTTGAATTTCGCTACCGACAGTGAACTTGTAAGGCCCAATTTCGGACACAGGCGTGACTTCGGCAGCCGTTCCAGTCAAGAAGCACTGTTCAAAGTCAGCCATCTCTTCCGGCATGATCGTCCGTTCGATCACTTCAAAACCGCGTTTCTTAGCAAGCTCAATCACAGTCTGGCGCGTGATGCCATTCAAGAAACAATCTGGCGTCGGCGTATGGATAACACCGTCCTTAACGAAGAAGACGTTGGCCCCGGTCGCTTCAGCGACGTAACCACGCCAGTCGTACATTAACGCATCCGCATACCCCTTCGCTTCAGCAGCATGCTTCGACAACGTACAGATCATGTAGAGCCCTGCTGCCTTAGAATGACAGGGTGCTGTTTTCGGGTCGGGCCGCCGATAGTCCGCAATATCAAGACGAATACCCTTCAACCGCTCCTCTGGTGCGAAGTATGACGGCCATTCCCATGCCGCGATCGCAAGATGAATTGAGTTGGATTGCGCCGAAACACCCATCATCTCGCTGCCGCGCCAGGCGACTGGACGAATATAACCATCGACAATTCCCTGGCGTTCAATAACGGCCCTGCAGGCATCATTGATTTCCTGCGCGCTGTACGGAATTGTGAAGCCGAGAACTGTCGCAGAATGAATAAGCCGCTCGGTGTGCTCCTCAAGCCTGAAGATCTCGCCGCCATAAGCCCGTTCTCCCTCAAAAACGGCACTCGCATAATGCAGGCCGTGGCTGAGAACGTGAAGCTTAGCATCCGCCCACGGGACGAACTCGCCATTGTACCAGATATCGCCGTCTAGTTGATCAAAGGGACCGCCCGCCATGAACCACTCCTGAATTGTTCCAATGCCCGGCCCATGCGCGTCGCTCAATGCCAGACGAAATTCTTGCGTTTAACCTTTAAATTTAGTCTATGAGAGGTTGTGTTAGCAAGCAAGGAAAATGTGTCAACATTACTGACATATTATTGCGACATGCCGCAAAGGCGTTCGCTTTCGGATCTGGAAACCACCACTCAAAGAGCATGTCAAAACCGCCGCCTAAAGCCATCACCAAAGCGATGCGAAACGCGGACGGCTTTCGCTTCGACATGATAGAACGCCTGTTTTTCGCCTATCGCGACTTCACACGGGATCCTGACATTGTTCTGCAGGAATATGGTTTCGGGCGGGCGCACCACCGGGTGCTTTACTTTGTCAACCGAACCCCCGGAATCCGGGTGGCAGACCTTCTCACCACATTGAATATTACCAAGCAATCACTGGCCCGTGTCTTGAAGCAACTGATCGATACAGATTTCATCGTACAGAACACAAGTTCGCTCGATCGACGCGAACGTCTCCTCTATCCCACTGAAAAAGGAAGAAATCTCGCAATTGAACTCTCACGGTCACAGTCTCGCCGCATCGAATCGGCATTAGACGATTTGGGGCCGGCAGGGGCGGACGCCGCCAAGAGATTTCTTTACCTTTTGATCAACGAGGCAGATAAAGAAACGGTTGAAAGGCTAGAGGAGATTTAAAAGGCGGCTTGGCTTTTAAGGATAGGCCATGCCGACTTGGATTAGACAAATTCCTCGCGAGAGGTTAGATAAAGCCGGTTTCGTACCGGAAGTAAGCGAGCCTAACACGGACTGGAAAAAGTCTGATCGCATGAGTAATGAAAACGTAGCTGATGATGCGCCGCACATCCTGGTGATCGATGATGACAACCGGATTCGATCTCTTTTGCAGCGCTATTTGTCGGATCAAGGCCTCAGAGTGAGTGGAGCAGCCGACGCCACGACCGCCAGACGGTTCATGGGAACGCTCGCATTCGATCTGTTGATCGTCGACATTATGATGCCGGGTGAAGACGGGCTGTCTCTGACCTCGTCCATCCGTGACAAATCGGATATTCCAATTTTGATGTTGACGGCGAAGTCCGACACTGATGATCGCATCAGCGGACTCGAGACCGGAGCCGACGACTATCTGTCAAAACCCTTCGAGCCTCGCGAACTCCTTCTCAGGGTCAACAATATCCTGAAGCGCTATGGTCCTCCCCCCGGAGCAGCCATTGAACTCGTTTGCTTCGGCCCGTTTACATTCAATCTTGGCAAAGGCGAATTGAAACGCAACGACGACATCATCCGCCTGACCGACCGGGAAAAAGAGATGATGAGAATCTTTTGCCAAAACCCGGGCGAGACCGTCCCCCGTCATGAATTGTTGTCCGATCCGGACGGAGCCGGCGAACGCACCGTTGATGTGCAGATCAATCGTCTCAGACGAAAGATAGAGATTGATCCCGCCAATCCAATATACCTCCACACCGTGCGCGGGATCGGATATAGAATTATGACCGATTAGCCTCAGTAACGAAGCTTTTCGCACTGTAACTTGCAATCCGCCTTGAAGGCGGCCCATGATTGATCATGGATCAACGTGTTGACAGCTTCAAACACAGGAAGTCGCTTACCTCTCGACTGAAGCAGGCGTTCAATCTGCGCTCGTTGTGGCGGTGGGTGATGCCGAAGAGCCTCTATGCTCGGGCGCTGATCATTATCATTGCACCGATCCTGATCCTCCAATCGGTGCTCGCCTTCGTATTCATGGAGCGGCATTGGAATACGGTCACGCGCAGGTTGTCGGCGGCCGTGACAAGCGACATCGCAGCCCTTCTGCAGATGATGGAGGCTTATCCCGGGGAGGAAGATCTCGACTTCATTACAAGCATTGCGCGTGAACAACTCAATCTGAACATGGTTGTTCTTCCGCCTGACCCCTTGCCAGCACCTGCCCCTAAACCCTTTTTCACCCTTCTCGACAGAACGCTCTCAGATGAGATCCGCCAACGGATCGGAAAGCCCTACTGGATCGATACGGTTGGAAGATCGAACATTGTCGAAATCAGAATTCAGCTCGACAATGCCGTCGTACAGATCTTCGCGCGCCGCTCGCAAACCTATGCTTCAAACTCCCATATTTTCCTCTTGTGGATGGGTGGCACTGCGATGGTGCTCCTGGTGATCGCGATCATATTCATGCGCAACCAAATTCGCCCCATCCAGAGACTTGCCAATGCGGCGGAGGACTTCGGTAAAGGGCGGGACCATCCTGATTTTCGACCTGCAGGCGCGCTGGAAGTGCGTCGTGCCAGCTACGCTTTCCTGAAAATGCGGGCTCGTATTCAGCGTCAGATCGAACAGCGTACTGCGATGCTTGCAGGCGTCAGTCATGATCTCAGAACCATTCTGACGCGTTTTCGACTCCAGCTCGCAATTCTCGGAAACAGAGCCGACATCAAGGAAATGGAACAAGACGTTGTCGAGATGCAGACAATGCTGGAAGGATATCTCGACTTCGCCAAAGGCGATGTCGAAGAAGAGGAAAGCCAGCTTATTGATCTGGAGGCTCTCCTCGACGATCTGCGCGGACACGCCGTCCATGCCGGCGCAAAGGTCAATGTATCAACCGAAGGGCGAAGCCATGTCCAGGTGCGGCCAGGTGCTCTCAAAAGATGTCTTACCAATCTGGTCGGCAACGCAGCGAAGTTCGCAGGCGTCATCCAGATATCCTGCATCAACCGGGATGGCTGGCTGACCGTTATCGTTGACGATAATGGCCCTGGAATTCCGGAAGACGAGAGAAAGAACGTCTTTCGACCCTTTTACCGGATCGATCGTGCCAGAAGTCAGAACAAGGAAACATCGGGCACAGGACTGGGTCTCGCGATTGCATTGGACTTTGCACGCGGCCATGGCGGAGACATTACGCTTGGCGACAGTCCCCTTGGCGGCCTCAGAGCCATCGTTTCAATTCCAGTTTAGCGACGAACGGTTGGTTAATGCATGCGTGCGCCATTGGGCACGTCTCGCTCAACTGCTGCAAGCACGATATCCCCATTCTCGTCCGAAAATCCGAGTGTTAAAACTTCAGAGCGCACAGGGCCGATCTGGCGTGGCGGAAAGTTCACCACCGCCATCACTTTCCGTCCGACCAGGTTCTCGGTCGTATAATGGATGGTGATTTGTGCCGATGTTTTCTTGACGCCGATCTCGTCGCCGAAATCAATTTGGAGTTTATAGGCGGGTTTGCGCGCTTCTGGAAACTCTTCCGCTTTGATGATCGTTCCAACCCTGATGTCAACTTTTAGAAAGTCATCAAATGCTATTTCGTCGCTCACTTACGCCCCTCCGTATATCATACCTGTTCATCCACGACATCTTCCACAGAGCGGGCTCGCCTGCGTGTCTTGAAACGGCGCAACGGTGCAAGGAAGCTCGACAGCTGATCAAAACGGCGCATATTGCGCTCGCCCTTCCGCAACTCACGATCAAGTTTTGCCATCGTCTTTGCCATGCTTTCATCATCATCGACGAACGTTTTCATCACGCGCCCAAACACCATTGCGGTTCCCTGGACCCTCACAGCCCCGTCCATGCCGCCGGTATTGATATTCGCTGCATTCAGCATCCATGTCATGGAAACGAGGAGGACCCGGTTAAACTGCGCAGCCAATGAAAGATCACGGTCTGCGGCCCGTATCATGGCGCGAAGGGCAGCTTTATGCGGAGCAAGCTGGTCGAAACGCGAAAGGAGAATGTCCATGAGGCGCTCGCGCGGAAGCTCTTCGGACACCTCTTTGTCGATTTCGTCGAGAACAGCTTCATCAATCTGCCTTGAGAAAGCCGAGACAAGAGCGATTTTTCCGTCAAAGTGACGCCGGAACTCCGACAGCGAGATGCCGGCATGATCCGCGATGCGCGAAAGCGTTACATCGTCCCAGGTCTCTTCGGAAAGTAGCGTCAGGAAGCTCTCGATAATCTTATTGTGCGTCTCGGTCTCGGCCATTTTCATCCCGTCCCGTGCTGATTGATAATGTGCAGCAAAAAGTAAGTCTCAGCCTGCCCGTTTCAATCGGCAAGCTCTTTCGCGCGGCGTTTTGCAGCATCGACTGCGCGCTCCATGAGAGCCGTAAGCCCGTCATTCGCCATAAGAACGGACAGGGCGGCAGCGGTTGTACCTCCGGGAGATGTCACATTTTGACGAAGTTCGAAAGCTTCCAGGTCGGATTGATAGAGGAGTTCCCCCGCCCCCTCAACGGTTGCACGGGCAAGTTTCATGGCGAGCGGATCGGATATTCCTGCTTTGCGGGCGGCATCAGCAAGGGCTTCAACCATATGGAAAACATATGCAGGGCCTGATCCGGAAACCGCGGTCACTGCGTCGATCAAATCCTCTTCATACACCCAGTCGAAAGCACCTGTAACAGACAAAAGCTTTGCAACAAGGTCTCGACCAGCATCATCGATGTCAGGCGTTGCATAACCGATTGTAATCCCCCGCCCGACCTGCGCGGGCGTGTTCGGCATTGCCCGCACAATTGGAGTGGTCTCGCTAAAGAATTTTCTGAACACCGAAACCGGCGTGCCGGCAGCAACTGAGACAACGATCGTTTGACCCGAACCGTCGTTCTGGATGAGGGGCGCAAGGTTCGGAAGGACATCCGCCATCATCTGCGGCTTGATCGCGACAATAACGATAGATGCAAGAAGGTCATGTGGCGGGCTTTGGTGGTGAGCGACACCATTGTCTTCTACGAGCGCCGACATTTCCGGCGACAGCACCGGATCG
The DNA here is from genome assembly GCA_039180865.1 of Pseudomonadota bacterium. Lineage (GTDB taxonomy): Bacteria > Pseudomonadota > Alphaproteobacteria > Rhizobiales > JACESI01 > JBCDCU01. The sequence continues at coordinate 33,058 of JBCDCZ010000010.1, forward strand.
AGGATACAGAAATTCTCCCCCGACTCGGATTGAAGCCATCCCGATAGCAAAGCGCCGCCCATTTTTCCGGCGCCAACGAGGACAATCGGCCGATCCTTACTTAATGTTCGCTCGACCATTCTCGTATCCTCCCGAGGGAGGCGCTACGCCTCGCCCTTCGTCTCAAACATTGCCGCAGCCAGCGCGTCTTTCGCGTCATTACCTGCCCAGAGAACAAATTGGAATGCCTGAAAGTACTGCTCGCAAGAAACAAGCGCATTTTCCAGCATGGCCTCAACCTGACGGGTCGCGGGTTCAACGCCACCGGCGAGGGGAAGTGTATGACGGAAAATGACCAGATTGTCCTTGCGCCACCATTCGAAATGACCTGCCCACATCTGCTCGTTTATCAACGCCAACAGGCGAAGAATTTCCTGATTGCGTTCACTCTTAAAGGCAAGCTCAAAACCGCATGCGAGATGGAGAGATTCAACTTCGTCCATCCATGAGAAAGACACATTATATTCCGACCAGCGCCCGACAACAGCGATGGTGATTTCATCATCGGTCGAACGCTCAAATGCCCAATCGTTAAAGCCCGCGATCGCCTCTATAACGTCGACGGGGTTGGAATGCCTTTGCTCATCGTTGATATGGACGAAGGTCATTGAATGCCTTTCCTTAAGGTCGCAAGGAAGCACCGCGCCCGAAAGCACGCCGAAAAACCCTGCAGGGAAACTGGACTTTGCCGCAAATTGATTCGGCTGGAACCATCAACGGCAGTGTTGCAAAATTGACTCACGTAACTCTATGGAATCTCGAATCAATTCTCACTTTGACTATAGGGGCTGCGAGTCATTCGGCCTAGAATTTTTCGCTGCGACGACCCGGAAGCTGTGGAAATTAACCGTTCGTTAGGGATAATAGATTCGGCCTGTCAACCGGCATAACGTTCTTTTCCGGGGACAAAACTAGTCGGAAAAATCACCCAACCGATTCAAAAGACTCAGCTTTTTGGATCCTGTTTAGCAAGCTTTTCTTCGAGCTCAGCGAGCCTTTCAGAAAGCTTGTCATTTTCCTCACGTGCCTTGACGGCCATTGCACGAACCGCATCAAACTCTTCACGACTCACCATATCGAGTTCGTTCAGGAAACGTTCGAATTGGGCCTTGATGACCGTGTCTGCCTCACGCCGAACACCTTGCGCGACATCGGCAACATCGGTCATCAGCTTGGCAAATTCGTCAAGGAGACGGTTTCTCGTATCACTCATCACATCCTCACTTGTCTCTCTCGCAAGCTAGGTATTCTCAAT
>JBCDCZ010000011.1:0-32746 GCA_039180865.1 Pseudomonadota bacterium
AAGGACCGGACCACTTTGTGGGATGAAGGATGCGGTGAGCTTACGGTGGTCGATCTGATCGATTCGAGTGCGCGCCACTTCATGACCTGGCTCAATACCTGGGAAGAAGACGGCTTCACGCCGGTCCTTTCGCAGATTGACGGGCGGATGGAGAAAGAGCACGCGCTTTCCTTCGAAGGCAAAAGCGGAACGTTTCTCGGGATGGACGAGAACGCAAATCTCATTTTGAAGCTCGATCAGGGAACGGATCTGGTTCCGGTTTCTGAAGCGCTGGATACACACATGGAGGCCTTTGTCTGAATGAAGCTCTTTAAGACGATTCATTTCGATCAGTCGGATGCTAATGTCTATGAGACAGTTGCAGGATCTGACGAATGGGCGGTTTCCGGCGCATTCGCGTTCTCGAACGCATCTCCCGAAACCCTTTCCGGGAAGGCGAAGCAGGCGTTCTCGAACGGGTTCCTCTCTCTAGAGGGCTTTGGGCGTGCAACCTTTGTGACGATTGCGCAAATCACACGCGACGAAGAACGCGCTCTGGTCGATAAACTCAGCCAGCATTTCGTCGACCATTACGGCGCACCGGATCTGAGAGCAGCAAAGCCTGCCGCCCAGGCGGAGCTTGAATTTGCGCGCAGTACATGCGCTGGAGAGCCGGTCAATACGGTCTTTACCGTGCGCCGCCATCTCGACGATGACGGTAACATCAAAGAAGAATACCGGATCGTGACACCACCGACCGACACGACGCACACCAAAGTCTGGGATATCGTTGAAGATGAGTGAGCCCATCACGATCGAGCGCAATGCTTTCTGGAAGTCGTCCGGCTTTCATCTCGTCGAACGCAATGCCGATGGCTATATGGCTGTTACGGCTGATTTTATGCGCGCCTATTATACGCGCCCGGAAATCCACCCGGTTGAAGACTCCTGCGAGAACGAACATCGCCTTTTTGAAAGACTGATGGCTGATCCTTTCGCAACCGTCAGCGAAGGTGATCTCGATGCAATCGCGGACAAGGATGCCCAAGGCAATTATCGTGTCATCCTCGATTACAGAGCCCGTCTCATGCAGAGCGGTACGATCGAAGGCGCTTATTTAAGCCTGTTTCAGGACGGTAAAACGATCACGATCCCGCCGCTCTTCATCGATCAGTTGGCGCATCTCGTCATGCGCAATGTCATGGATGGAACCGAAGATCCAATGCAATTGCGGGCAGCCGAGATTTTTTTCCGCGACCAAAAAGTAACGACAGATGAAGGTCAGTTGATCTTTGCCGACGCCGAGATCGTTGAGATGCGTCAGAAGGACGGTGGCTTCGGCGGGCTTGGAGCCCTTGTCGCCGAAGCAGGCACGCCATTGCGCGACGTCACGCTCGACATCATAACATTGGAGAATGCGCACCTTTATTGGACGCGGTCGGATCGTTTCGACATGGCGGTTGATTTCCGTTTCACAGAGCCAGCAAACGACGCCTTTGCTCGCGTGGTTGAAAAATTTGTGCGCCATTTTTTCAGGATAGAGGTGCAGGTTCAGCCCCTCCAGAGCATCAAAGACACTTCATGGCGTTATCACATTGGCCTTGATGCAACTGCAAGTTCCTTTTTGAATGCTCTCTACGAAGGTGATTTTGATTTCGACCAAGAACAAAGCCCCATTGCAGGGCTTTTTCAGCTAACCTTTGTTGAGCTGGCCAATGCGGCTGAAGGGCTGGATGGAAAACCGGTTTATCTTGGACTTGCCGTCAACAGCGGCAATGAGGTTAAGATGAAGCCACAGAATTTGCTCACTAATTTGCCAATCAGGCGTTAGAAGAGCCTGAGGAGGAGACATACATGGAGACGTCACAAAGCTTCATTCATTCACCGGCTGCGCGCCTCATAGCCGCTGTGTTCGGGATTGGCTGTTTTGCGATTTTGTTCACGGTTTGGGGCGAGGATATCAACCAGGAAATCAAGTCGTTTACGGACGGCCAGCCAACCGAACTCGTCGCACCGATCAATGTTGAACGGGTGCAAGAAGAAAATGCAGCGCTACAAGCCTGCCTTGAAGAAAGGCTCGGACACGTGACCCAAATGATGGCAGATGGCGTGATCACCGATAAGCAGGGCGAATCGTTTTCAGCTCGCGCGCGCGCCCTCTGCATAGAGCAGCACCAAAGCTGAGTTCGAGACGCGAGAATCGTTAGCTGAAGCGCGATTGCAAACCGATTGATACGAATAGCCTAACGGACGACGGCTCCATACCGTCGTCCAAGACACTTTATCTAATTCATCAGGAAGTCATCGATCGACAACGATTTCTTTTCGCTTTCGATGTAGTCATCAGTGGTACGCGGACGCGGCCTTTCGCCAACTGCAAACGGATCACGCCCGCCCGACGCTTGAGCTTCAATCCGGCAATCACCGCACATTTTAAGAAGTTCAGCGCGCTCATCGCCTTCGAACATCCAGTGTTTTCCGGCAAGCTTTTCGCTCACCCTTTCGATTGTCGATTTGGTTGCGAAGGGGGTCCCACATGAAATGCACTCGAAGGGCTCTTCTTCATAAAGCGTGATTGGCTGCATGGCCGCCGGCGTCCAGTCGAGACGCGGCTCGAGACTGAGAGCATTTTCCGGGCATGTCTTCACGCAGAGTGAACACTGCACGCAAGCCTGCTCGGTGAAGCGCAATCGTGGTTCGCCCGGCGTATCATGCATTGCGTCCGCCGGACATGCCGAAACGCATGACATGCATAACGTGCAGGCTTCCTGATCGATCATAACCCGTCCGTAAGGCGCATTGGTCGGAAGCGCAATTGGTGCTGACGCCCCGCTTTCCCTGGCAAGTTCCGTGATCGCCATGCGCGTGATTGTCCGTTTGCCACCGCTTGCTTCAAATCTATGTGGCTTTCGGCTTTGCAGCGACAGACCGTAGAGCTGTGTCTCCAAGGCATCCGGATCGGGATCCTGCGTTATCACAATTTCTCCGCTTGTCCCAAGGCCGGACAGGATCGCACGCGCCAGTTCCGCCTCGCTTTCAAGACCTGCCACCTCGTCGGCTTTTTTGGGATCCGTGAGAACAACGAGCGCGCTAAATCCAGCGACGAAGGCCGCCATCATTTCGGTATGACCGAAGACGGTTGGCGAATGGACCAGAAACGGGATCGTATTCGCCGGGAGCCCTTGGCCGAAACGAGCGCTCGCCGTAATCAAAGGATCGCCGAAGGCTTCGTCGTGGATAAGGAGTACGGGTTTGCCTCCCCCTGCCCGCACAAACGTCTCCGATAGCGTGAACAGGCGTTCAAGCATTTCGGACCGACCAGGATAGGCATAGGAAACGGCACCGGTCGGACAAACCGCGTGACACGAACCGCACCCGCCACAGATCGCGGTATCGTAATGAACAAGATCACCGTCTGGAGAGATCGCGCCTGCCGGACACACATCGAGACATTTCGAGCAGCCGGTTTTCATATTTCTTGAATGGGCGCAGATCGACGGATCGTAATTCACGTAGATCGGTTTTTCGAATTCACCGACGAGATCACCGAGATCAAAGATCGCGCGCATGACGGCTGCAGGATCGCCCGGATCAACCCGGACATATCCGTCCCGCTTGTGGTGACCGGTAACGAGCGGCACACCACCGCTCAGATCAAGAACCAAACTACACCGCGACTTAGCACCGTCCTTGGCCATGACGAATTCTGGCCCGGACCGTGAGGACGGAAGCATTGGCGCGTATTCGTCGACGACCACATCGAACCCGCCCATAGAACCGGAGACGCTTTTTAGGCGGCCCTTGAAAATAGGGAAATCCAAAACGCTCGGCAGGAGGACATCGCTCGCGCTTTCCAGAACCAATGTAACTGAGAGGCGCGGAGACAAAAGTTTTGCAGCTTCAAGCGCTTCCTGTCCCCGACCGTAGATCAAGCACAGCCCATCGGAAGTTATTGAGCGCAATCGTGGTGGTTCCACCACATGCATCGCCTCGGCGATCAGCGCCGCTATTTTTTCGTTCGCCCCCTTTCGTTCCGAGGTCCAGCCAGCGCGCTCACGAATGTTTGTGAACTCGGTGCTCGCGGTAAAACCGTTTTCGTCCACGAGTTCTGAAAAAAGCGGGGCTTCCTGCGTGCACGCGACGATTAAGCGTCCCTGTTCAGTAGCTGCGTCCTGAAACGCTGCAAGATCGCGACGGCAGAGATTCGTGTGGACCTTTAAATTCCCAAGATCGAGCGCTTCACCGATCGCGCCTCCGTCCAGCGCCATGGATCCTTCGCAATTGCAGATCATGACGCGCGGTGTGTCTGACATGTATTCCTCCAGGTTCCCAGACGGGAACGCCTCCAAACTCCCCTTGAAGGACTACAAAACCAGAAGTTCGCGCAATACGCAATTACCCTAGGCGAGGGTCGCAGAATTTGCGGCGTAGGGAAGCACCCGAAATTGTGTGGTATTGGGCCCTGTTTAGCGTTCTAAGGCGTGAATGTGATGACATTCCGAAAAGGCGCCGTTATGATCTACGTGTTGTTCGGGAGGGTACGACACGTGATGGATCAGTCTTTCGAGGCGGTCGATGAGATTATTGCGCGCCGGGAAATCGCGATTCCTGTTGGTGTGATCATCGAGCGGCGTCAATCAAAACATCCCTGGGGCTCAGATATCTGGAAATCCGTCGAGATCCTTCCAGGCGCTGGTCCCGTCGATGAATGGATTACGATATCGGAAGGCGAGGATTACGCCCGCTTCCATGCGGAGACCGTGGCGCTTGTGCTGCATCGCAAGGAAACGGAAGCTTTGAAGCTCAACATCACGAGCGGTGATCCGCACATTTATGTTGTGTTGCGCGAGAACGAGGAAGACGCCGATGGGAAACGGCCCTACCTCGTCCATTTAGTTACGGCTTCTTCCTATGATGCCCAGGACTATCTCGACACGTCTGAAGAAGTCATTGACCGGCTCCCTATGCCCCAATCCCTCTTTGAATGGATCCGCGCTTTCGTTGCGGAACACCACGTGGAAGAGACATTCAAAAAGCGCAAACGCGACAAGTTGAACATCGAAGAGGAAAAGTTCGGCAAGGAACCGATTTTCGCAAAGCGTGAAGGATACCGGCGGTGAGTAGCGATCGCGATGAAGCGCGCAACGGAGGCTTTTTCTCACGTTGGTCCGACCGTAAGCGCGCCGTCGCAGCCGGTGAAGCGGTTGCGGAAGACGCGCCCGGCCTTGCGGTTGAAACGCCCGCTGACACTGTTCCGGTGACCGAAGAACTGACAGCTGAAAGGCGCGAGGAACTCGAACAAAATCGCCTTGCGGCAGAGGCAATCGATATCGACAGCCTCGACTACACGTCGGACTACTCCGCGTTTTTTAAGGATGGCGTTCCGACCATGTTGCGGCAGAAAGCGCTCAAGGTTTTATGGCGTTCAAACCCGATCCTCGCCAATGTGGATGGGCTTTGCGACTACGACGAGAATTTCGGAGATCCCTCGCTTATCCTGACGAAATTTGAGTCGGCCTACAAGATCGGGAAAGGCTATCTCACCGACGAGGATGACGAGGCAACAGAGGACGAAGTAGTTGCTTCCGATGACGAATCGGAGCCAATAGAAACTTCGGATGCCACTGCGCGCAGCCCTGAAACCTCGGTGAGCAATACCGAAGATCAAGTAGATGACGAGGCGCCGGATCCGACGACTGTGGCCGCCAACGAGCAGAACGCGCCCGATCTCAAACCCGATCTAGCCGAGGCAATCCCAGCGGAAGAGCTTCCAGAACGCCCACGCGTTTCGCTCCGCCGACGCATTCAATTCGAAGTGTAAGCTCACGCCTTCCGAACCGATTTTGACGGGTCAGTTCGACGGATCCGCGAGGTGATTGCGGAGCATCTCCGCATAGTTTTTCGTCATGTCTTCAACGAATTTTTCCTGATCGTCCACTTCTACGACATTCTTCGCGACATGGGCGTTGTACCGCGCCGCCGCATAAAGAAACGCCATATGGAGATCGGTTGCCTGAACCTTCTGGTTGTGACGGTTCGCAACGTCGATAAAGCTATCCGCAATTCTTAGAAAGGCCTGCGTATCCAGGCGACCCTCGGCGCGCGCCGCGCGCCGTTCATCTCTGTTACCTTCAGCTGTCATGACTGGTTCAATGGTTTGGCGTTGGGGACGAAAAGTGTTTCGCCGCTGATTTCATATGCACCGATGAGCGCTTGCGCACGCTCGCTCACGAGCCAGCTTTCCAGCCGCTCGGCGAGGTCATATTTCACATGGGGATGGCGCTCTTTATTCAGCATCAGGAGCGCGTATTGATTGAACAGGTTTGGATCGCCTGCATAGACAAGATCCAAACCGGCCTTATTCTTGAAATTGAGCCATGATGCGCGGTCAGACAGGATGTACGCGTCCATGCCGACTGCAATGTTAAGCGCTGCGCCCATGCCGGCACCAACTTCCCGGTACCAGGCGCTGTCGAAGTTTTCAGGCGCAAGACCGGCGCCCTTCCAGAGCGAGACCTCGCGCTTATGCGTACCGCTATCGTCGCCGCGCGATACGAACGAGGCCTTTTTATCCGCGATCTGCTTCATGGCTTCAGCTGCATTGCCAGCCTCAGAAAGGTTCGCCGGATCCGCTTTCGGCCCGATGAAAACGAAATCATTGTACATGATCTCAGTTCGACGGATCCCGAAACCCTCTTCGATAAACTTCTCTTCGGCTTTCCTCGAATGGACGAGAACCACGTCAACGTCGCCCTGTCGGCCAAGTTTCAGGGCCTGCCCGGTTCCAACCACCAGGAGTTGAACCTCAAGACCCAGATCCTTCTCAATTTCCGGTAGAAGCACATCCGATAAGCCGGAATTGTGAAAACTTGTTGTCACCGCCATGCGGATTGTATCGGCGCTTGCCGCACTTGCGAGCATCGCAAGGCCGAAAACCGCCACAAGGCATTTCAAGAGATATTTCATATGACCTCCCCGTTCATATGATTTCACCGTTGATAAAACGGTGCGCGGCCTCACTTTGCGGTTTCGCGAAGAAAGCTGCAGCATCCGTTTTTTCAACTAGTTTGCCGTGGTGCAAGAAAAATATGCATGCGGCAAGTCGGCGCGCCTGTCCCATATCATGGGTGGTCATGATGATTTCGACACCATCTTCGGCGGCTTTCATGATGAGGTTTTCGATATCGCGGGTGGCGCTGCCGTCAAGGCTTGCGGTCGGTTCGTCGAGGATGAGGAGTTCGGGTTTCGTAATGAGCGCACGGCCGATGGCAAGCTTTTGCGTTTCCCCGCCTGAAAGAAATGTGGCCCGCGTTTCAGTGCTTTCTGAAAGCCCTACGGCGTCCAAGGCCGCTTCAGCCTGACTTCGGGCCTCGCCTCGCGAAACGCCATGTAATCTCAGCGGATACATCATGTTTTCGAGTGCGGAGCGAGCGAGCATGATCGGTTTTTGAAAGACAAAGCTCTGTCTGCGATAGGCCTCACGGAGCTCACATGATCCGTAGCTCACGTGACCGGCGCGCGCACGTTCAAGACCATGAATGAGACGAAGAAGCGTTGTCTTCCCGGCGCCGTTCGGTCCGATCACGATATGCGGTCCGCCTTTATCAAAAGACGCAGTTACCGGGCCGATAAGCCGCTTGCCACGCTTCTGGACAATCGCTTCCTCAACGCCCACCGGAAAAAGGGTCGCTACCATGTGCCCTCCCGCTCGGTGCGTGACACCATGTGAATGGCAAGATTGAGAAGGATGGCGATGAGGATCAGAACAATGCCGAGGGCAAGGGCGAGGGCGAAGTCGCCCTTGCCCGTTTCGAGAGCAATCGCGGTCGTCAGCACCCGGGTCGCGTGATCGATGTTCCCGCCGACAATCATAATCGCACCGACTTCACCAATGGCGCGCCCGAACCCGGCGAGAACAGCGGTCAAAAGCGCGCGCCGCGCATCCCACAGCAATGTCGAGACTCTTTGCGTGCGTGACGTTCCAAGCGAGATCAAAAGGTCGTGGTAGTTCGCCCAAAGATCGCGCACCGACTGGTGGGTAATCGAAATCAGGATTGGCAGAATGATAATAACCTGGGCGATCACCATGGCTGTCGGCGTGAACAGGAGATTGAGAACCCCGAAGGGCCCCGACCGCGAAAGAAGAATATAAACAACAAGGCCGACAACGACGGGCGGCAATCCCATCAGCGCATTGATGAGCGCGATCACATAGCGCCGAAAGCGGAATCGGCTGACGGCAAGCCACGCTCCCACCGGAAGACCGATCGCTGCTGCAACAATCACAGCCGTCACGGTCACCTGCAGCGAGCGTAAAACGATTTCGATGAGATCTGGATCAAGACTGACGAGCAGCCTAAAGGCCTGCGCGAACGCTGCCACAATGTCGTTCATGAGCGTCTGGACATAAACTCAGCCGGTTACTTCGCCTTCTTCAGGGTTCCAGCGAAGGCCGTCAAGGCGGCAACATCATCATGCTTAAGGGTTATCGGCACGATCGAGGGCGGAAACCCGTCGAGATCCTCATCTTCTGAGCCCTCGAGCCGAATAACAGACGGGTGGGGGAGACGGGCGTGGAAGGATTCAAAACGCTCCTGCCAATCCTCCAGCGCATTGACCATCATCTGAAAAGACGGTGTGGAAGAAATGCCGCCTCGTGGATTGATGTCGCCAACGATATGACAGCGTGTGCAGTGTTCGGCGGCGATGTCGCGCCCCGATTTGATCAGGCTTTCATTGGCGGAGACATTTGCAGACACGGATAGCCCAGCCACGAAGGCGATCATTGGAGCCCATGGTACGTACTTAAAAAAGATCCGTGCCATAGCCCCTCCTCCAAGACCATTGAACGGTGCCAGCGCAATCCGGCTAGCGGACGCCCACACTAAACTCTGCATGACTGGCGTCAAGGTACGGACGGTGAGCGCTCCGTTCCGACCTAAGAGAGAAACTTGCGAATATGGCCAGCGACGGCCGCGTTAGCGGTCTCACGACCAAGTTGACCAATAGCCCGATCTGCAATTTCGACTGGAAACGACAGATCGCGCCTGAGTTCGATGAGATCGCGCATGAACCCAGCATCGAATTCCGGATGCGCCTGAAGTGTCAACGCCGCATTGCCATAGGATATCGCAGCATTTCGACAAAATTCAGATTGGCCGATGACCCTAGCCTCCGGAGGGAGGCTCACAACCTGGTCCTGGTGGACTGCATGGAGTGAAAACGCCTCAGGCCCATTTCCAAAGTCGATGTCATAGTTCTGGACCCCAAGCCCCCAACCGCCAGAAAACTTCTCAACTTTACCGCCGAGCGCCTGTGCGACGATCTGGTGACCGAAACAGATGCCAACCTGTGGAATCTCCATGCGGTAAGCTTCACGGATGAGGTTTTCGAGGGGTGGGATAAAGGCATGATCCTCGTAGGCACCATGCGCGGAACCGCTCAACACATAGCCATCGCAAACATCGATCGACGCGGGAAACTCGCCATCAACGACACGATACGCTTCGTAGCTGAAGCCATCCTCGCCGAGGAGCGCACGATAGAGCCGGTCATATTCGCCGTGCCGCTCAACCAGACCTTCGCGCATGTGGCCACAGACCAGAATTCCGATTGTCTTCTTCATCGCTGTTTCGCTATTCCTTCGCCCCTGATTGCAGGCCGTTTTGCGTTTTGAAATATCACCGTATAGAACGCCATCAGATGGGTTGGATAATTAGCCGAAATGACGCGTAACGACGAGAGCGAATTGACGCTTCATGTGGATGGCCTTGCCTGCCGCCGTGGAAGTCGTTTGCTATTCAAGGACCTTAGCTTCACGCTAATGTCCGGTCATTTCCTTGCGATTACCGGCCGCAACGGTATCGGCAAATCGAGCCTGCTTCGCCTTCTGTGTGGATTTCTTCAAGCCGAAGCTGGCTCCGTAAGCCTTTCAGCGGCGGATAGCAGCCTTCATGACCTCCCGGATTTTGTTCACTATCTCGGCCACCGAAATGCATTAAAGCCTGCGCTCAGCGTTTATGAGAATCTCGATTTCTGGCGCCGCTTCAGCGATGCGCCCGGCCTAGCGCCCGAAGCAGCTCTTAGAGCCGTACAACTGGAGGCGCTTTCCAATCTCCCAGCAGGTGTCCTCTCGGCCGGGCAATCCCGCCGTGTCGCCTTTGCAAGGCTTCTTGTCAGCCGCCGCCCCCTTTGGCTTCTTGATGAGCCGACTGCTGCTTTGGACAAAGCATCCGACCAACTGATCGGCAAGCTGATCTCGGATCATGTAAACGACGGGGGCTTTGTCATCGCCGCAACCCATTTGCCTCTGACGCTTCAAATCGAAGATGAGCGCCGCGCATCCTTTGATCTCGGTGATTATGCTGCGAACACCGCACCACTCAGTCCGGGGGTGTTCGGGTGACCGGGCTTTCCGCCCTCTTCGTCAATGAGATAAAGCTTGCCGTTAAATCCGGTGGCAGCGCGATGACGGGCGTCATCTTCTTCCTGTCACTGGTCACCATCGTTCCCTTTGCCATCGGACCGGATCTTGAGCTTTTGTCGCGCATCGGACCGGCGATCCTGTGGATCGGGACGCTGCTTGCAACACTCCTGGGGCTCGACCGGCTTTTTCGTAATGACGTGGAAGACGGAACCTTCGATCTTCACCGTCTTTCCGGCGAGCCACTGGAACTCATCGTCTTCGTTAAAGGCGTCGCCCACTTCGTGACAACCGCATTGCCGCTTGTCGTCAGTGCCCCCCTTTTCGGGCTCTTCCTCAATATGGATGGAGATGCAATCCTCGCGACCGCGCTGACGCTTCTCATCGGCAGCCCTGCGCTTACCTTTCTCGGAGCGATCGGGGCAGCGCTCACTGTCGGACTGTCTCGCGGCGGTCTTTTGCTGCCGATCCTGATCCTGCCGCTTACGATCCCGGTCCTGATCTTCGGGGTTGCGGCAAGCTACGCCTATACCGACCCGCTCCTCGGCTTCAGGACGCCGGTTCTGCTGCTTGGCGCGATGACGCTTTTTTCGCTTGTCCTCTCACCGATTGCGTCAGCCTGGGCCTTGCGGCTCAACAGCGACTGATATCCAAGGGTCTTAATCGGAGGGTCCCGGTTTTTCCCGCTCAAGGAGTTCCTGGAGCGCCTTTTCCTCGTCCGCGTTGAGAGCAGTCGAAGCGGTAGAGGCAGTCTGAGTCCTGCGGCGTCGAAGCATAATGTAGCCGACACCAACGAGTAGGATTGCAAACGGGCTCAGCCAGAGAACCAAAGTGTGAGCTGCGAAGCGCGGTCTCAGGAGGACGAATTCGCCATACCGCGCGACCAGAAAGTCTAGGACTTCATCATCCGTATCGCCTGCGACCAGACGCTCACGCACAAGCACTCGAAGGTCGCGTGCGAGTTCTGCTTCAGAGGCATCGATCGATTCATTCTGACAGACAAGACAGCGCAACTCCGCCGAAAGCGCACGCGCGCGCGCCTCAAGAGCCGGGTCGTCGAGCCGCTCATTGGGATTGACGGCCAATGCTGGAAGCGGCGCAGTTGCGAGCGCGCAGAGAAGAGCAATGACGATCTTAAGACGCATCATTCTGCTGCTCCGACCGGGGCAGTATCAGTGCGTTGTCTTACCCGTTTTTCGGGAACACCGATCCTCAATCTTCGGTCGGCAAGCGAGACCATTCCGCCAATGAACATGAAGATCGTGCCGATCCAGATTAGAGTCACATAGGGCTTGTAATAGGCCCGGACCACCGCGGTTTTGTCCGCCTTCACGTCGCCAAGCGAAATATAGACCTGTGAGAAGCCCACCGTTCTAATCGCCGATTCCGTTGTCGGGAAATTGCGCGCCGGATAAACGCGCTTGGACGGCTTCATTTCACCCAGCACTTTGTTCCCATAGCGCACTGTGAAGTACCCGACGTCTTCCCGGAAATTGAACCGCTCGGCGGATCTGACGTCATCAAAGGTCATCACATATCCCGCCGTCTCGATCGTCTCGCCGGGACGCATCTCTTGAAGGACTTCGGTCCCGTAAGCCGTCACCGAGACCGCGCCAAGAACGGTAATCCCCATACCTGCATGGCCAAGGGCCGCACCAAAGGTCGCGCGAGGAAGATTCTTGAAGCGACGCCATGCCTCTGACGGGGTCGCCTCAAATGCTTTGGAGCGATAAAGAAGCTCTGCTACGGCACCAAGCACGATCCAGACGCCGAGCCCTATCCCCAGCGGTGCGAGGACCGGTCCCCCGAACTGAACCCAGTACATGAACAACGTCGCTGCTATCGCACATGCGAACACCACCATGAGGCGTTGGCTTACCGCGAAGAGGTCGCCGCGTTTCCATGCGAGGAACGGTCCATAGGGAATTGCAAACAATAGCGGGATCGCAATCGGCACCATTGTCAGATTGAAGAAGGGCGGCCCGACGGAAATCTTCTGATCAGTGATCCACTCATAAAAGAGCGGGTAGAGCGTTCCGATCAGCACAGTGGCCGTACACGCTGACAGGATGAGGTTGTTGAAGACGAGCGCGCCTTCCCGGCTGATCGGCTGGAAGACGCCCCCTTCGGACAGTTCCCGCGCGCGCAATGCAAAGAGCGAGAGGGATCCGCCGATAAAGACAACCAGAATGAGCAGAATAAAAAGGCCGCGTTCCGGGTCGGTCGCGAAGGAATGCACTGACGTGAGCAACCCGGAGCGCACGATAAAGGTGCCGAGCAGGCTCAGCGAGAAGGTGAGGATCGCCAGAAGCACTGTCCAGACACGCAGTGCGTTCCGCTTTTCGACGACGATTGCAGAGTGGAGCAAAGCCGTTCCGGCAAGCCACGGCATGAAGCTTGCGTTTTCGACCGGATCCCAGAACCACCAACCGCCCCAGCCAAGCTCGTAGTAAGCCCAGTAAGAGCCCATGGAGATACCGATTGTCAGGAACATCCAGGCGAGCAGCGCCCAGGGTCGCACCCATCTGGCCCATGCGCTGTCGAGACGGCCCTCAATGAGGGCCGCAACGGCAAGGGAGAAGGTGATCGAGAAGCCAACGTAACCAATGTAGAGAAGCGGCGGATGGATCGCGAGGCCGATATCCTGCAGGAGCGGGTTGAGGTCATTGCCTTCAAGCGGTGCCGGATCGAGACGCCAGAACGGGTTCGACGTTTTCAGCATGAACAGAAGGAAGGCAACTGAAATCCAGGCCTGAACGCCAAGCACATTGGCCTTGAGGGTGAGCGGCAGATTACGGCCAAAGGCAGCCACAAGCGCTGAAAAGAGCGTCAGGATCAGAACCCACAAGAGGAGCGATCCTTCGTGATTACCCCATGTCCCCGTGATCTTGTAGATCATCGGCTTCAGCGTGTGAGAGTTTTCATAGACGTTGCGCACCGAGAAATCAGAGACGACATAAGCGTTTATGAGACAGGCGAAAGAAAAGGTAACGAGAAGAAATTGGGCGAGCGACAACGGGCTTGCGGTCGCCATCAGCATCGCATCGCCGCGACGGGCCCCGACAATCGGAACAACGGACTGAACAAGCGCAAGCACCAGCGCGAGAATGAGGGCAAAATGTCCGAGTTCTGCTGTCACTCTGTCTTCTCCTGGTAAGAGGGTCGCTTAAATTTTCTCGCGCCACTAGCGCCTGACACGCCGCGCGATCGAGCCTAGCGTTAATTGGTGGGTGGAAGCGGCTCGCCAGGCTTCCAAACCCCCTGCTGCTTCAAGGCTTCAGCCACCTCTTTGGGTACATAATTCTCATCATGCTTGGCAAGAACGGTGTCGGCGACAAAAACGCCTTCCGGGCTGACACTGCCTTCTAGAACGACACCCTGTCCCTCGCGGAAGAGATCTGGAACGATACCGCCATAGGTGGCTGGAAGGTCATTAGCGGAATCCGTGACAACGAATTCATGTCCGGTCCCGGTGCGCTTCCAACTTCCCTCTTTAACAAGGCCACCGACACGCAATCGCACACCCGGCCCAATACCTTCATTGGCAATGTCAGATGGTGACTTGAAGAGCGCAATTTGATCGTCGAGCGCTGTCAGAACAAGCGCCATCGCGGCAACAAGGACAACACCAACAGCACCAATCAGAAAAAGACGACGCTGTTTTTTACCCTTTTTGATCATGGTCCCCGTTTGTGTCATCGGCCCCTTTGTCTCAAATACCCGCGTATTTTCCCAACCTACCACGCCCTTGCTAGAAGGTCGCGCATAAGGATACCATTAGAGCGCATACTGCTCCGCCAACTGGTCAAGGGCGCGATTTTCCTCGTCGCGACCTGCAAAGGCGGTACGGGCGCGTTCAAGGGCCGCTTTCGCCTTTTCCGGTGATTCCAGAACCATATAGGCCTGAATGAGGCGCATCCAACCGACGAAATCATCCGGTGCGGCTTCTAGCCGCTCGGCGAGACGACCAACCATCCCCTCGATGAAAGCCCTCTGTTCTTCCGGGCTCATTTGTTCAACGGCTTCAATGTCCTCCTGGGTCGGCCCGCGCGGGGCACTCCCGTCATTCGCTGTCTCACGATCCCCAGCGCTTTCCGGTGTATTGGGTGGGCCATTTTTGACGAATTCCAGTGAATCGCGCGCAGATTGGAGCCAGGGCGGATTCTCTTCTTCATAACGGGCAATCAGTGTTTCCCATGCCGTTATCGCTTCTTCGCGCTGTCCCTGCTGGGAAAGGGCGAGTGCCTCGAAGAAGAAACTCGACGGATCATTGGGATCGTTCTTCTGGGCTTCGCGGAAGAGCTCCAATGCTTCTTCCGTGACCCTTCCATTGTTGTTGCGCGCTATGATCTGCCCGAGATTCGTCTGAACATTTGCAAGAACGGCGGTATCTTCAACACCGATGTTCAGAATCTGACGATAGGCATCTTCCGCTTCCGCAAACCGGTTAAGCCGTGCGTAAACGGGCGCCATTCTGAGCCACGCCTCAAGGTCATTCGGATGACGCGCCAGATGATCGGCGGCCTGCGCGAGCAATGTCTCTATATTGTCGGTCTCAGGAAGCGAAGGCGCGGTACGGGAGGCTACCGGCTGATCGGACAAACCCGGTGCGCCAATGAAAGAATAAAGCCCGAGCCCCGATATCGGGATGAGTGCAATCAGCAAAACGACTACAAACCGGTGCGACGTCGCCGTCGCAAACGGTGATGTACTGTCTTCCTCGCGTTCGAGTGCGAGAAGGCGCCGACCGACTTCTGCTCTCGCCGCTTTCGCTTCCCGCTCACTGATCATTCCATCATCAAGATCGCGGGAAATTTCCGAAAGCTGATCGAGAAACACCTGACGTAGACCAGCCACGGTCTCATCGGCCTCCGGAGCCGATTTGCGCAAAAACGGCCAGATCGCCGCGGCGGTTCCACCTGCCGAAAAAATAGCTGCCACAATCCAGAAAATGAAAGGGGCATCAGTCAGATTCACGTATCACTCCTCGTCCCGCTCGTTGCGGTTCAATGCGCGCAGCTCTCTCAAGACGCTTACGGCATATCGTCTTCTACATAGGTATGAACAATCTCGTCAAAAACGTTTTCGCCGACGAATCCAAGCTTTAACGCCTGATCAGCGTCAAATGCACGCGGCCAGCCAAGCACGATATCCATTATCGCGGGTTCCAGACGGTCTTCTACAAAGGCGAGAGCTTTCGGTCCAGCGACCTGTTCAAGCGCTTCAAGCATTTCACTGACGCTTGCCGAACAGCCTGGAAGATTGATTGTTCGTTCGAAGCCAACATCATCGAGGTTTGCGAAAACCGCATGGGCCAGATTTTTAACGGCTGCGCGCGGGCTCTGGAACCAGTGCCGCATTTCCCGTGGCACCGGGACATAGGCCATCTCCCCGTTCAAAGGCTCACGAATGATGGATGAATAGAAGCTGGACGCCGCCTTGTTCGGTGCTCCCGGGCGCACGGAAATGGTCGGAAGCCGAAGCGACACGCCATCAACAAAACCTTTTCGATGATAGTCAGCCACCAGCAATTCGCCGATCGCCTTTTGCGCGCCATAGCTTGAGCGTGGTGTCAGGCGCTGGTCATCGCCGATCAGATCGGGGAGCGGCGGACCAAAAACGGCGAGCGACGACGAAAACACAAAGCGCGGGCGATAGCTCTCGCCGCCGACTGTGGCTGCATGGCGCGCGCGTACCGCCTCAAGCAATGCGCGTGTCCCATCAACATTGACACGGTAGCCCTTCTCAAAATCCGCTTCCGCTTCACCGGAAACGATTGCCGCGAGATGGACGATCGCTGAGGGCTGGCCTTCCAGGAGGCTATCCGCGGACTGCGGATCGGAGAGATCCAGTCCATAAGATTGTGTTTTGGCTTCAAAACTGCTGGGGGGATCGGGCGGCGTGAGGTCGGCGAGCGTGAGCCCATCCACGCGCGGGTCTTCGGAGAGCCGGGCGGCCAGTTTCCGGCCAAGCATTCCACCGGCGCCGGTAATCAAGATATGCATGAAAGTCTAGCCTTCGAGCGCAGCGATACCTGCTTTGCGCGCCTTGTGGATCGACCGGCCTGCCGACAATCCCGCGAGCGCGGAGAAATCGCCCTCGGCAAACATGGCAGATGCGGCATTGAAGAATGCTTCCTGTGCGGCGTTGAAAAGCCCACCACCGATACTGACCCGCTTAGCACCTGCATTGGAAAGTTCATCAAGACTGGCTTCCGCAAGCTTGCCATAGGCGAGCGCATTGACGGGTTTCGAGACGCTTGAGGTTACGGTTTTCAAGGCGTCGAGATCCAGAAGGAGCGGTGCATAGAGAACATCGGCACCAGCCTCTTCAAATGCCCTTAGGCGTCGGATTGCTTCATCAACATCATAAGCACCGATCATCACACCATCGGCCCGGGCGCAAAACTGAAACGGGAAACCCGCCGAACGGACGACTTCGACACCTGCCTTGATCCGCGCGACCGCGCTTTCAAAATCATAAGACGGCGCTTCACGGTTCATTGTGCTGTCTTCAATCGAACAGCCCGCAAGTCCGACCGCTATTGCTGCGCGGACAGTCTCTGCGACAGCTTCGGGGCCATCGCCATAACCGTTCTCAAGATCGGCTGACACCGGCAAAGGCGTTGCATGAACAATATCAGCGGCATGGGCGATTGCCTCTTCACGGGTAACGCCGCCGGACGAATCGAATTTTCCAAGCGTGAAAGCATGACCGGCACTTGTTGTTGCAAGCGCTTTCGCTCCAAGTCCGGTCAGCATTTGTGCCCCTCCCACATCCCAGGGATTGGGCAGGATAAACGCCGCCTCCTGTTCGTGGAGCGCCTTGAAGATTTCAGCCTTTTCCGCTTGGCTCGGCATGGTGAAAGATCCTCCTTTTGCGATGATCGAAGCTTCGAAAACGGTCAGTCGAACTTCGCGCGCAATTCAAACTTCTGGATCTTGCCTGTCGCCGTCTTCGGCAATTCCTCGAAGTACACCGATTTCGGGCATTTGAAGCCCGCGAGGTGCTCACGGCAAAACGCGATGATTTCCGCTTCCGTTGCCTCTTCACCGGGCTTCAATTCGATAAAAGCAGCCGGTGTTTCGCCCCATTTTTCATCGGGTTTCGCAACAACCGCCGCTAGAAGCACCTTCGGATGACGGGCGAGGATACCCTCCACTTCGACGGATGAAATGTTCTCACCGCCTGAAATGATGATGTCCTTCAATCGGTCTTTGATCTGTACGTAACCGTTTGGATGGATGACCGCGAGATCTCCGGAATGGAAGTATCCGCCCTCGAAAGCCTTTTCCGTCGCCTTCTCGTTTTTCAGATACCCCTTCATCACGCAGTTTCCGCGGAGCACGATTTCGCCGATTGTTTCACCATCGCGCGGAACGGGCATACCGGTTTGCGGATCGACAACGCTGACAGGCTCCGTGTGCGGCATGGCAACACCTTGCCGCGCGCGAAGGGTTGCCTGCTCGCCATCGTCAAGCTCATCCCACTCATCCTGCCAGGCGCATTGCGTGACATGCCCATAAGTCTCGGTCAGACCATAGACGTGAGTGACATTGAAGCCGATTGTCTTCACTTTTTCGAGGACGGCTGCCGGGGGTGGCGCGCCTGCGGTAAATACATTCACCACATGGTCGAACGGCGCGCGCTCTTCTTCCGACGCATTGATGAAAAGCGAGAGCACGATCGGTGCGCCTCCGAAATGGGTCACCTTGTGCTCTGAGATCAGCTTATACATGTCCTTTGCAACGATGTTGCGGCAGCAGACGATCGTGCCTGCCATTCCGGCGACGAGCCAAGCATGGCCCCATCCGTTGCAGTGAAACAGCGGCACCACATACATGTAGACCGGGTGCATCGGCACCGGCCAGCCCATGATCGTGCCTGTTGCCATGAGGTAAGCGCCACGATGATGGTAGACGACACCTTTGGGACGGCCTGTCGATCCCGAGGTGAAATTGAGCGCCATCGCATCCCATTCGTCCTCCGGCCAGAACCATTCGAAGTCCGGATCACCGGTCGCAAGGAACTCCTCGTAGGTCATCGCGCCGAGCCGTTCACCGCCCTGGGGAAGGGTATCGACTTCTTCATCGACAATATCGATCACCGGCACGTCTTCTTTGCCGGCAATCTTCAGCGCTTCTTTAACCGTGTCGGAAAACTGTGTGTCAGTGATGATGCACTTTGCTTCACCGAAATCGAAAATATACCCGACCGTATCGGCATCGAGCCTGACATTGATCGCGTTGAGAACAGCACCCGCCATATTCACACCGAAATGGGCTTCCACCATCTCCGGCGTGTTGAGTGCGAGGAAAGAAACGGTATCGCCTGAGCCAATACCCAGCTTGTTCAGCGCGGAGGCAAGGCGCACGCATCGCTCATAGGTTTCGGCCCAGGTGAAACGCTTGTTGCCATAAATCACCGAGGTGCGATCCGGGTAAACGCCAGCTGTGCGCACAAGAAACGAAATTGGCGTTAAAGGCTGGTAGTTGGCTTTGGTCTTCGCAAATGCCTCAAAGGCTTCACGGCTCATTCGTTACTCCCCATTTCTTCTTATTTTCGAACGCCGGGGCGTTCGACCTCCTCCTCAGTGCGGCCGGGAGACTGTCCACAGATCCGCGCGTGCGGTCAAGGCCCATAGACCGCTGATGTGCCATCAGTTTCTGAGCGCGCCTTTGCCCGACAACATCGCCTCGATCCGCGCCTGCGTTTCAGCTGTCCGCCCGAGCGACAGGAAGCTTGACCGTTCAAGATCGAGGAGGTCCTGTTCGCTTGCATCGCGTGCCTCGGTTCCCTCACCTCCCGTAACAATACGAGCGACCGCGCTTGCGACCGTCACATCGTGCGGCATGAAAAGCCCGTCGTCGCGACCCTTTTCCAGGAAGGCCACCATCTCGGCATAGACCTCACCGCCGGGCAGATGGAAAACCGGCCGTGCAGGTGGGCGATAATCACGTTCCATCTCATCGATCATGGCAAGAGCACCTTCGACGAGACGGTCCCGGTTCATGACTTCACGGTCGCGGTCAGGCAGGAAGTATCCAAGCTTCGCGGCGAGGTGCGGAGACGTTCCGGTCTGACTATAGCCGACCTGGTTGAATGCACTCCACGCTGCCTTCGTCCAATCGCCGGTCTTCTGATACCAGCGCCAGAAAGTTTCCTTCACACCGCCACCGGAGGGGACAACACCGACCGTGCATTCGACAAGCCCCATGACGGAATTGGTATGAGCAATCACCTTGTCGCAATGCATGACGACTTCGAAGCCGCCGCCAAGGGCAAGGCCGGACGGTGCGGCGACAACCGGTACCTTGGCGTATTTCAACGCCAGACAGGCTTTTTGAAAATCATCAAGGAAGGCATCAATACCATCGAAGTCACCCGCCTTCATCGATGCGAGGAAATAGTCGAGATTGACCCCTGCGGAAAAGTGCTGTCCGTCATTATGAACAAGGACACCGCGCCCGGGATTTTCTGCCGCCTCGGCGACGATCTTCATCGTATCGCCGGTAAGCGCATTTGCTTTCGAATGAAACTCGATGAGCCGGATATCGCCGTCGAGCGTGAAAAGGCTTGCTGCCGGATTGGAGCTATCGGGATAGAGTTCACGCCGCTTCATGTGGAACCGGACAACACCATCCGGCAGATTGACCGGCCGGTAGGTCTGGTCGGCATGGCGGACCATCAAACGCCCGCCTTTTACGCAATAGGCTTCCGCACCGCCGAGGCTTTCGAGGAACGGGGGAATGTCGAGACCTTCTGCCCGGCAGCGGCTGACGAACGCCTCGACACCAAAGGCATCGAGCATCTCAAATGGCCCATTGATCCAGTTATAGCCAAGCTTCATCGCGTCATCGATATCCTGCGGTGAGGACGTCACATCGGGGATGAGCGAGGCTGAATATCTGAGGACACGATTCAGGAAGTTCCAACAAAATAATGCTTGGTTATCAGTGCCTTCCGCAAGATAGCTGAGGCCAAGCTTTTCACCTTCTACTGCACGTTCGGGAAGGTCGATCGATCTCTCACGATAGGCACCGGTCTCAAGGTCGATCGCAAGAGCGCTGCCATCTTCATCCGATTTATAAAAGCCGCCAAGCCCCTTGTTACCGGTGAGCCCCTCGCTGCAAAGCCGATTGATGAGCGCGTTCTCGCCACCGACGTCATGGAAGGGATCACCGTTCGGAAGTATCGACCGTAGTGAGCGGACCACGTCGGCCATCAGATCGAGACCAATCAGATCATAGAGGCCAAAAGCGCCCGTCTTCGGGATCCCCATCGGGCGCCCCATTAGAGCGTCAGCCTCCTCGATGGTGAGGCCAAGTTTCGTCGCCTCGTCGATTGCGACCTGGAGTGCGAAGACGCCAACGCGGTTTCCAAGAAAGCCTGGCGTGTCGGCGCATTGCACGACGCCCTTGCCGAGAACCCGGTCCATGAAGTCGGCCGCGCGTGCCATCACTTCCGTTGCGGTATGCTCGCCGCGTACCAGTTCCAGAAGCCGCATGTAACGGACGGGATTGAAGAAGTGCGTGATGCAGAAGCGCTGCTGGAAGCTCTCGCTCATTTCCGCGACAAGAAGCCGGATCGGGATGGTCGATGTGTTCGACGATATGATCGCATCCGCCTTCAGGAGCGGTTCCAGGCGACGGTAGAGATCGCGCTTGATATCGAGGCGCTCAACAATCGCCTCCACCACCCAATCGCAATCGGAAACCTTATCGAGATTGTCATCTATATTGCCGGTCTCGATGAGATCCAGCACACCCTTATGGACAAGTGCCGGCGGGTCGGATTTTTTCAGGCGATCCAGCGCGCGATTGGCGACCGCGTTCGGGTCGTCGCCCTCGCTCTTGATGTCGAGGAGGACCACCGGATAACCTGCATTGGCGACCTGCCCTGCAATTCCGCTTCCCATCGTTCCTGCGCCGATCACGCAGACCTTTTTGATATTGCTCGTCCCGACCACTTTCGCCCTCCCTTATACGGCGCCGAATTATCGGCACGCTTTCCTACAGATGGGAGCGCGGAGGAGCAAGTCTGGATTGCCAGGATTAGGGTTCCGGAACACGAAAACTCTTTGAGCTTTTGCCCGTAGATTGAACCGACCTTATGCGACCCGCCCGAGAAAGCCTCTTAGCGCCTCATTCACTTCGCGCGGGTTTTCCGGCGGAAGCATATGCCCCGCCCCTTTGATCGTGACTGTCTCGCTGTCTTTTAAAGCACCCGCTAATTTGAGCCCGGCCTTGAGCGGAGTCATCTTATCCTTCTCGGCAAGAACGCAGAGGCTTGGACAGGCAATACCTGCTGCCGCATCCAGCCCTTCTGAATAGGCGTTGCAGGCCTGAAGATCGGCGGACAGCGCGCCCTCGGGATTGTTCATCATCAGCTGCGTGCCAGCACCAATGTGAGATGCTCCGGGTACGGTATTGTCGAATTTGTGGCCAAGATTGCCGGACCCCCATGCCATCATGGCATTGATCGCTTTCGATTGGTCTGTCGCAGCCTTGTTCAAGAGATAATCGTTGACCGGGATCGCAGCGCCGCTCGCAAGCACAATCAGGCTTTCGATCTGATCCGGATATTTTCGGCCGAATTCAAGAGCCACCAGCGCCCCCTGGCTGTGACCGGCAATATGCGCCTTTTCAATACCGAGATGATCCATCGCGGATTTCACCCAATCCGCCATATCGCCGATCGTGGAAAGCGGTTCCCCGCCGGAAAGTCCATGGCCGGGGAAATCGGGTGCGAGCACGTTAAAGCCGTCATAGGCGAAGACGCGCACTTGCTGCGAAAAGCTCACATGGCTCTGCCCTGAACCGTGCAGGAAGATCAGATGAGGACGGCCTTCCTTGTGAGCCCGCCCCCCGGTTGATGCGTAGGTCTCGTCACCATTCAACTCAAAACGCATTATTCCGCAGCCTCTTTCATCGCTTTTTTCTCGGCAACCTTGCGGGCAGCCCTGAGACCCTTTTCGAAGTCGGCCTTAAGGTCGTCGAAATCCTCAAGTCCGACGGAGAGGCGGATCATATCTTCGGTGAGCCCACCCGCTTTCATATCGTCCTCGGAGATATGGCTATGGGTGGTCGATGCCGGATGAATAACGAGCGTCTTTGCATCGCCCACATTGGCAAGGTGTGAGGCGAGTTCGACATTTTCGATGAAGGCCGCTCCGCCCTCGCGTCCACCCGCAACACCAAAAACGATCACCGAACTCGCACCTTTCGGGAGGATCCGTTTAGCGAGCTGATGGTCTGGATGATCTTCAAGATGCGGATGACGCACCCAGGTAACATCCGGACGATTTGTCAAAAACTCCAGCATGTGATCTGTGTTTTTGATGTGCCGTTCCATGCGAAGCGGCAGGGTCTCAATCCCCTGCAGAAGATAAAAAGCGTTCTGCGGTGCGAGTGCTGGACCGAAATTGTACATACCTTCGGCGCGCACCCGCATAGTCAGGGCAAGCGGTCCGAATTCTTCCCAGAAAACAATATCTTCAAGCGCGTAGTGGGGGGCGGCGAGCGTCGGGAATTTGAGATTGCCATCAGCATCTTTGACACCCCAGTTGAAATTGCCGCCATCGACGATGACACCGCCGATTGCAAGCCCGTGGCCGCCAAGCCACTTCGTGACCGAATGGATAACGATGTTCGCGCCGTTCTCAAGCGGCTTGAAAAGATACGGCGTGGTGAAGGTGTTATCGACCATGACCGGGATGTCATGCGCACGGGCAATCTCTCCGACAGCCGGAAGATCAAGGATGTTGAGACCCGGATTTCCGACAATTTCTCCGAAAATCAGTTTGGTGTTCGGGCGGATCGCTGCCTTCAGCGCATCGAGGTCATTTGCCGGAACGAATGTTGTCTCAACACCGAAGCGCGGCAAGGTGTTCTTTAGAAGATTTATGTTCGC
The DNA here is from genome assembly GCA_039180865.1 of Pseudomonadota bacterium. Classification (GTDB taxonomy): domain Bacteria; phylum Pseudomonadota; class Alphaproteobacteria; order Rhizobiales; family JACESI01; genus JBCDCU01. Next base: position 23,315 of record JBCDCZ010000011.1, read on the forward strand.
GCCATAGAGCTGCGCCGTCGAGACGATGTGGTCGCCTGCGCTCACCAAGCACATAACAGCTGTTGAAAGGGCTGCCATGCCTGAAGATGTGGCCGTTGCGGCTGCTGCGCCGTCGAGCGCGGCAAGGCGCTGCTCCAGAACGGCAACGGTCGGATTCGAGATGCGCGAATAAAGGTGCCCACCTTCCTCCATGTTGTAGAGCGCTGCCGCATGGCGTGCATCCTTGAACACATAGGAGGTCGTTTGGTGGATCGGAACCGCACGGGATCCGTGATCGCTGTCTGGCACATGGCCTGCGTGCAGGCTCAACGTGTCGAACTTATAGAAATCGCTCATGCCTCTCCTCCCGCGTGCCGCCTGTGCATTGCACGCTTCGCCCTAGGGTGCCGACCGATCTCCCTCGACCAGCACACACCCTTCTAGGCGCTCTCTGACGCCGAGAGAAGCAAAAAAGACATCGGAGGGCGTTGCTGGCAGCCGCAATCCTAATCGAGCGTGAAAGGCAGAGTGGTCACGATGGCGTTGCGCGTCCCGTGTTCGGTCTCAATGACGAGGTCAGTACCGGGTTTGGCGAGTTCGATCTCCACAACGCCAAGACTGATATTGCGCTGAAGGCGCGGGGAATAGGCCGCCGCCGTCGCCTCGCCAACCTTGCGGTCTTCGCGGAAAATGTCCCAACGATGCTGGCTTGTTCCCGGGAAGGGGTCGCCGTCGAGATAAAAGCCCACACGCATCCGCTGTATGCCCTCGCGTGCAATTCTTTGCAGCGCCTGTTTGCCGATATATTCCTGTTCCTGTTCGAGGTCGACCAATCGGTCCAAGCCCAGTTCGAACGGGTTTGTGCGGTCATCCGTGTCAGCACCAACCGACAACAGACCACCCTCAATTCGCTCGATATAGTTCGGTGCGCCCGGGCCGATATCATAAGGTTTACCGGCTTCATGGACCGCATTCCACAAATCGGTGCCGCGACTTGCATCCATCAGATAGATCTCAAAGCCTTCCTGTTTGCTCCACCCTGAACGCGCGACCAGCAGCGGAATGTCACCGAGATAAGCTGGCCGGAAATTGAAGAACTTCAGCTCTTCCACCCAGTCACCGAAAAGATCGCGCATGACAGAAATTGAGAGAGGCCCCTGAACCGCGAGCGGGAAAACGTCGGCTTCGTCAACAATGACATTCATGCTGCGCTCATGAGCAATTGCCCGCGTCCACAACATGACATCGTTGTCGGCGATCGACAGCCAGTATTCATCATCGGAAATCGGCAGCATTACTGGGTCGTTGATGAGCGTGCCGCGGTTATCGCAGATCAGCGTGTAGCGGCCCTGCCCGACGCTTACCCTTGAGAGATTGCGCGGGGTGAGGACCTTGAGGAGAGCCAAAGCCTCCGGACCACGCAAGCGGATCTGGCGTTGAACCGACACGTCCCACATGGCGACCCCCTCGGTTAGACGCCGGTATTCCCCCATCGGATCGCCATAGCCAACCGGAAAACAATATCGGTTGTAGGTGGAAAAATGGGTCACACCCGCTGCAACGGTTGCTTCGAAGAAGGGTGATTTTTTAATGCGAGCGCCGAAGGCGAAGGAATATGACATGGGCGATGACCGTTCCAGCAAGAGACCATGAAAAGTCGAACGGATTTAGGGCAAGATTGACTGCAATTAAAGCGCAAAGCCGACGTCAAATGCGTAAATGCGACGCGAAAAGACAGATTTATTAAAAAATTTTCCGCTTATTCAGCCGGAACAGCGAAATCTTTTTCAGCCCGGAGCATGCCAAGAAGTTCCTGTATGCGAGAACGGTTTTTCACCAGATCAGCGATCGTGTAACTGTCAAGAACTGCAAAGAAGGCGGAAAGCGCTTCCGAGAGTGCTGAGTTAAACGAGCACGACGCTAGAAGTGGGCAAGTTGCGTCGTCCTCGAAGCATTCGGCCATGATAAACTTATCTTCAGCGGTTCTGATAATCTCCCCGAGCGTGATGTCTTTGGCGGGTTTTGCAAGCCTGATGCCACCTGAACGCCCTCTGACGGTTTCGATGTAACCACGTTCGACGAGCGGCTGAAGAATCTTGAACAAGAAATATTCTGATACGTCGTAAACCTTCGCAATTGTAGCGACCTTACTCAACTGATCATCATTGGTCGCGCAATACATGAGAATGCGGACTGCGTAATTTGATTGTTTTGTCAGACGCATATGCGACTCCAGTTTGTTCAGACGCCCTATTTATCATCTGTCAGTCGAAGTGCAAAGCACCGCAGACAAAATGGTGGCGTGTATACGGAAAAAGTTTGTGGAGCCCGGTGAAACAGGCCCACGCTTTCAACCGATAGGGTTTTAGATAAGACCTATTTGCTCAAGAGGAAGTCTTCGAGGGCGGATTTCCGCGCTACTCAAAAACGATAGCAGGTGCTGCCCGTCCGCCAACACCCGATTGGGCTTCGAGCGCGTCCCAGATCTGGCCTGCGATCGTCTTATAGATCGACGCATGGGCGCTGTCCGGTTCCGCGACAACGATCGGGCTTCCTAGATCGGACGTTTCCCGGATCCGCATATGAAGCGGAACTTCTCCGAGGAAAGGAACACCAATTCGTTCCGCCTCACCGCGGGCGCCGCCATGCCCAAAGATATCAGACCGCTCGCCGCAATTCGGGCAAAGGAAATAGCTCATATTCTCGACAATCCCGAGGAGCGGAACATCGACCTTGCGGAACATGTTGAGACCCTTGCGCGCATCAATGAGCGCAAGATCCTGAGGTGTTGAGACAATCACGGCACCGGAAAGCGGCACCTGCTGTGCCATCGTCAATTGCGCGTCGCCCGTTCCCGGCGGCATATCGACGACCAGGACATCAAGATCGCCCCAAGCCACCTCACGCAGCATTTGCGTGAGTGCGGAAATTACCATCGGTCCGCGCCAGATCATCGGGGTTTCTTCCTCGACGAGGAAGCCCATGGACATGACTTTGATACCAAAATTTTCCATCGGATGAAGAAGTCTGCCTTCAGCCTGCGGTCGACCGGTCAGGCCCAGAAGCCGTGGCATGGACGGGCCATAAATGTCGGCGTCCAAAACCCCGACTTTGCGTCCGATTGCGGACAAGCCCAAGGCAATATTGATCGACGTCGTGGATTTGCCGACGCCGCCCTTTCCGGAGGCAACCGCAATGATGTTCTTGACACCTGGCACACCTGCCTTCTTTTCTTCAGGCCCAGGCGTGCGCTGTGTCGCTGCGGGTGTCGGGCGCTTTGGCGGCGCCGCCGGTGCAGCGGGTTGGGGCGATCCGCCACTGCCCGCTTTCTTTTCCGCAGTCAAAACGGCCGTGACTTTTTCCACGCCGTCGACCGTACCCGCTGCCTGCTCGGCCGCCTGGCGCAAAGGCTCGAGTTCCTGCGCCCGGTCGGCCGGCACTGCGACCGAAAACATCACCTTACCGTTGTTAACGAAAACATCGGAGATCAGGCCGAGCGAGACGAGATCGCCTGAGAGATCAGGCCCTTTCACACGCTTTAGTGCTTCAAGAACTGCCTTCTTAATCGCCTCGCTCATGCGTTTTCTTTCCCCGATCTTCACTAAGTGCCGCAAACCAAAAAGCCCGCAATTTCCCCTATGCGAGCGATGTTTGCCGGACCCTAATCAATCCGGGCAGAAATGCAAACTTTGCGTGTAATCGACTTTTCGCGGGCGCTTCAGGCTGGCTTTGTTTTCACCCGCCAGGGCTGGCTCTTGAACCATTTGCAAAGATAGGCAACGAGCACGAGTGTGATCATTCCGCCGATATTCACCACCGCTGTATGAAGTTCACGCCATGTCCAAAGATCCGCAGGCGCGGTGATGTGGAAGGGGTGACCGACCGGCGGATAAAAAGTGTAGCCGATCACCTGCGCAAAGAGCATCGAGAACAGGAAGATTGCGAGCGACTGCTGACCAACGGTTGAGACGATCTTGACGAACTGCCCCCAAAGGCCCGAGGAGATGAGATATTTGCCGCCCGCACCCACTGCAACCCAAGCAAGATAGGCTGTTGCAAGGAAGTGGAGATAACGGAAGAGGCCGAAGTTTGTCTTCCAGATGAGGAAGAGAATGTTCTGGCGCATCTCAAGGAGTGTATAGCCACCTTCTCCGTCTACTCCGGCGAAGAACTTGTGTTCTTCCAGCCACAGATTGAAGGCTGTTTCATCCCATGGCACCCCGAGCGGCGAGAGTTCTCCGAGCCAGAGTTCTCCGGCAAAAATCCGGAAATAGGCCCAAGGCAGTGAAACCAGGACGACAGCGATAGCAAGTGCGATCAGCCAACGGTTGACAGGCGGTGCAGGGATCCAACCGCGCATGAAGGCAAAACCGGTGAAGAAGATGAGCTGCCAGGCAAAGGGATTGAAGAACCATTCACGGCTTACGAAATTGCCCTGAGCTTCTGGAGGGATAGTCCCGCCGTGGTACCAGGTGGCCCATCCTTCATGGTTCCAGGGTTCAGCCGGGAACCTTAGGTATTCATAACTTGTGCCCCAATACCAATTGATGAATTGCTCCACATTGGTCGCGAGCCAAAGTGTGGCGCAGAAGGCAAGGGCAAGATGAGGTGAGATACGCGCGAGCCCCAGGACGATCGGGATCATGCACAAGATCACCAGATACATTGGCAGAATGTCGAAGTAGTTTGGCACATAGGTCAGCGTCATCAGCCCGATCAATTGCTGCGGCGTATCACGCTCGAAGAAATTCATTAGGTTAAGACGGGTTTTCAGTGTGTCGCCGTGATCGCCGATAACGTCAATCAACGAGACCCAAAGACAGACAGCGAGGAACAGGCAGATATGCGCCCAGTAGACCTGCCAGACACGGTGGGCAACGCGGGCAACGCCTAAGAAAAAGCCGGATCGATCAAACACCCCGGCAAAAGCTATGGCCGACGCCATGCCGGAACAGAAAACGAAGGTTTCAGTCGCATCAGAAAAACCGAAACGCGCTGGAATCCACAAGGTCCAGCTATTGAATGACGTGTGGGCGATCAGGATGATGAACATCGCGATCCCACGGAAGAAGTCGAGCCGCGGATCGCGAGGTTTTTTGCCTTGCGCGCGGTCCATACTTTCCGGGGTCACCTTGACCGGTGTTGAACCGGCAAGGCTCGCTGGTTTCATCTGCTCATTCATGATGGATCGGCCTCAGCTCTCCCGTCGACCATAGGGCGACATCAGGCCGAGACAAGCGTCAGGGGTGGATGGGATGTGGTCACATCTGTGTGAGCTGCGTCCGTTGCCGCGGCTTCCGCTTTTGTCAGGGCATCAGCCATACGGTCGCGGGCATAATTGTCTTCCGCGCCGCGCCGCCAGGTTCGGTCTTCAATAAGCGCTTTCGCCTCACGATAGCGACCGGCAAGAAGACCTGCCTCGATCGTCGTACGCTCGAAGACATCCCGTTGAGCGTGGCTTCCGCCAACCTGCTGCATAGCAGGACGCGCCATGGCGAGTTGATCGAATGCGGTCCCATAGTCGCCCTGATAAAAGGCTTTCAGACCCTCAGCAGCGAATACGCCCGCAAACCGATTGACATGATCCATGTCGCGCACGCCGGTTTCCGCGTTCTTGCGGATTGTCGCGATCAGTTTGTCGACGGCCTCATGTTTCCCGCCGCGGCCGAGCGCTTGCAGATAATGGAGATCCGCGAAGACAACGCAATTGTCGTCGGTACGGCGTTCACTCAGTTCAATCAGTTCATCCCAACGGTTCCCGACATTAACACCGAGACCCTCAAGCCTGGCGAGGAGCGCCGTTCCGTTGGAGATGTCACGGTAATCGTCGGTGTGATCGCGCCGGATGTCGTTGTCATAAAGGGCGAGAACCTTGGCGACATCGCCGACTTCGAGGTAGTGGAGCGCCAGGTGCCACCAGAAGTGATAGGCGAAGTTGTTGCAGTGCGCCCATTGATGCGTGCGGGCCTCAAGCCATTCAATGCCCTTTTCGGCTTGCGCCGTCATGTCATAGACATGGGAAACTGCGTGCAGACCCCAGGCATCATCAGGCGCCATCATGACAGCTTGTTTTCCGAACCGTTCGGCGGCACGGAAATCGCCGGTTTCTTCCAATGCAAACGCATGACAACCAAAAATATAACCGGATGCCACATGGGCTGAGCCAAACCGTTCAACCGCTCTGAGGCTAGACGCACGCATGCCGAACCTGTCGCCGAGCATAAAGCGGAGCCCCTGAACAATTTTGAAGGCCATCGCGTCATGGACGGCATATTCGTTGACGCTTTCCAGCAGATCAGCGGCACGCGCCCATTGGCCACGCCGCGCAAGACGCAAAGCATTCGCGTAGTCTGTTTCCCGGCGCGCGAAACTCCCGCGGCGCGCGGCGATCCGGTCAATCTTGCGAAGCGCTGCGTCTGCTTCATCGAGAAGCTCCGGGCGTCCGAGAAGAATCATGAAGAAGCCTTTGCACGAAAGGCCAAGAATATTGTCGGGATCGTTTTCAAGAAGTGCCGCAAGATGAGTGGGCGTGGCAGAGCCGTGCGTCAGAAAGGCGTGGCACAGGCCGTCCCAGGCCTGAAGTGCAGCGTTTTCATCCTTGCCGCCGATTTCGATTTCACACCCAAACCTGTCGAACATCATGTCCCATTCCCTCTAAACACCATGACAAGAACCACGCATGCCCTTAAGCGTTGCGCGATGGCTCTTTGGAGCAAATCCGCGGAAAGCGGTAAAAGCGCCCTGGTAAGCGTTCTGCACACAGCTTATGGCGCCCCGCGAATGAACCCTACCTGAACGTGGCGCCGACACCGTCAAACAAAAACTCAACCCAAATCACATATAAGTGAGCATAATTTGCCAAAAATAGGTCAGACTACGAAATATATGGAGCCCGGAAGCCTCCTATTTTGTAATTCGACCTTTTCCGGAAAGAATACAGCCGATGTCACCACTGACACCCGCCCAGGATCGCGACGCCTCGTCCCTTCCACTCTTGCCCAACAGCCAGCGCGGAATCATCCTCGTCGGATTGTGCGGCCTCGTTGTCGTCGCACTTTTGGCAATCCAGCATGGCAATTTTAACCGCGGATTAGCGGTACTCGTCGGCGGATTTGCAGGATTTGCGCTTTACCACGCATCATTTGGTTTTACGGCGGCCTGGCGGCGCTTCATCAATGAGCGGCGCGGCGGCGGATTGCGCGCCCAAATGCTGCTAATCGGCGTGACCTGTCTCTTTTCCTTCCTGCTTCTCGACTATGGAAAGCACGTTTCGCTTCCCGATCTTCAGGGTGGATCGTTTACGCTCCAGACCTATGGCTTCGTCAATCCATGGGGGATTGGGTCTGCGATCGGCGCGTTCATGTTCGGTATCGGCATGATCTTCGGGGGTGGGTGTGCATCAGGCACTTTGTTTACCTCCGGCGGCGGATCAAGCCGCATGGCCATCACATTGTTCTTCTTCATCATGGGGTCCGTGATCGCCACCCACCACCTCGGGTTCTGGCACGGATTGCCAAGGTTCCAGGCCTATTCCTTCGTCAATGAACTTGGCGCACCCGGAGCCCTTGCGCTTTTCGCCGTGCTCATTGGAGGCATTTATCTGCTGACGATCGTTTTGGAAAAACGCCGCTGGGGCGAACTCGAAGCACCGGACAAAACCGACAGTCTCCTTTTCGGCAAATGGTCGAAACGGACGGGAGCCATTGCCCTCGTGATTGTCTCAGTCGGCACGCTTCTCGTCCTCCATCGGCCCTGGGGTATTACGTCTGCTTTTGCCCTATGGGGCGCAAAGATGTTCTACGCAGTCGGAATTCCCGTCGATGAATGGCCAGCATGGAACGTTGCAGTTCTCGAAAAGAGTGTCTTTGCAAACGCAACATCCGTCATGAATTTTGGCATTATTTTCGGTGCAATGATCGCGGCAGGTCTACAAAGCCGTTACCGCCCGACACTGACGATTGCACGACGCGATCTCTTCACGGCGGTGGTTGGCGGGCTTCTCATGGGCTACGGCGCACGCCTTGCCTATGGCTGCAATATCGGCGCCTATCTGGGGGGTCTCGTGTCCGGCTCCATGCACGGCTGGTGGTGGCTGATCTTTGGATTTCTCGGAAGTATTGCCGGCCTTAGACTGAAAGCACGTTTCAATCTCTGATCGGCAAAGGGCGGAGTAGAATGCGCAACCTTCTTTTTGCTCTCATCATTTCCGTTATGCACCTTGCCGCTGTCTTCGCATACGGACCGTCAAACGCACTCGCCAATGAGGGCGCCGGTGACGGTATCTCAGAGAAACCCGGCTTCGTGGCAAGCCGAACGCCCCATGCGTATGACGTCCTTTATGACCGATTGAAGGTGGCCATCAAAGCCAACGGCATGGGACACATCACAACCGCGAGCGCCACGCTCGGCGCAAAGGGCGCAGGCATCATAATCCCGGGAAACCGCATCGTTGGTGTCTACAACAATATTTGGGCAAGGCGGATGCTGAAAGCGAGCATTCAAGCGGGCATAGAAGCACCGATCCGCTTCTACCTTACCGAAAACGCGGATGGTTCATCCACGCTTTCCTACAAAACGCCGACCCATGTCTTTTCGCCATACTTTGAGGAAGCCGATGCGGATCTGAGAGTAATGGCAGCAGAACTTGATGCGGTCTTCCAGGCAATCTTCGATCAGACGATTACAGAGGAATGACGGGTCACATTGGACCGCGCTCTCACCTAGAACTTCCCGTCATAGGCCTGACGTCCGATCCTTGGGCAAAGAAGCGTAAAGGTATCTCGCTGGAGAGCGTCCTGAAACTCGCTAACCAGCGTTTCAGTGTCGTCTATGAAGACGCCGTGGCCGCCAAAACCTTTTGCGACAGTGGCAAAGTCGGTTCCTGAAAAGTCGACCCCGACATTTTCGAACTGCATGGCGCGTTGTTTTAACTCAATCAGGCCGAGGCTTTCATCGATCAGGACGCAAATGACGACCGGCGTTTTCATATCGCGCAAAGTGGAAAGATCACCCATCATCATTTCAAGACCGGCATCTCCAACGAAGGCAAGAACCGGCGTCTCAGGACTCGCGTATTTGTAGCCTGCCGCGATCGGAACAGCGCATCCCATTGTGCACAGTGCTGACGATTGCAGCATCGTCCTGGCGCTGGAGCAGTCCCACATCTGGCTTACGAGGATCCGGTGAGCGCCGGAATCGGCAGTAATTACAGTGTCGCTGGGAGCCGCTTCACGGAGCGCAGAAAAGACATGTTCCGGTCCGAAGCCGGGGCGGTTTGCAGAAAAGAACGATTTCAGCGCCGATCGCGCCGACGCCGCTTCGCCCTTTACCCATGTCTCACCCGGCGTCGCTTCCTTCAACGCCTCGACCGTGAGCGCGACATCGCCCAATAACGTGAGGCCAACATCGTGCATTCCGTGGTCGCGGATCACAGATGTCACTTCAATTACCTTG
>JBCDCZ010000012.1:0-32699 GCA_039180865.1 Pseudomonadota bacterium
CACTCGTCGCAGACCAGGTTCAGTCCGGAGTGAACGTTGATGCGTTCGGAAGCGATGCGGGAAGCGTCATTTCCAGCACGGAAAGCAGTTATCAGGATTACAATTATGATCCAGAGTACTTGCTTGTGCCGGCCAGCGGGCTGGGGAGCGAGCCAAACCCTGTCAGTGTATTTGACGAGCAGATCGGAAACGATGCTGGCAACCTTCCTCAGGAACCCGTTTCAGGTCTTTACGGGAAGGATGGTCAACCGCTTTCGGGTGACCAGATTTCGCAGCTCAAGAAATCCCTAGTCTAGAACGCGGCTTTGTCCGGTAATTGAGGTCGCGCGGATGGGCGCGCCGACCGCGAGCAAGCCGGCCGATCAAGCCCCATTTAATCAAGAGCAGGAATGATCGAAATGAACACGACAGAAGCGCTCGATCTCTTTTCCAATGAACTAGAAACCGGTCCGCTTTCCTTCGATGGCGAGGGAAAGACGAGTTTCAAACTCGATGATCACTACAAGATCACGATTCACAAACTGAATGATGCAGTCATGGAATGGGTCTTTGCCCTGCGTGACGCCGACTATCCCACCGACGAGATGATGCGACTTATGCTCGAGAGCAATATGCTCGGGAACGGGACTGGCGCGGCACGGTTTTTTCTCGATGAGAACGACCGGGTATACATTGCGTCGCGGCTCGACCTGACCGATGTATCCGAAGACCATTTCGCCGAACGCTTTACGCTCTTCGTGAATGCCATTGCGTTCTGGCAGGAGGAAGGCGTCGACCGATTGAATGAAGCGGTCGGATATGGTCTGCCCCTCGATATGTTGAATGACGCAGGAGTGACCTTCAAAATCGATGACGAAGGGCTGCTGGTAGACCTGGACGAATCCTGAACACAGCCGGGGTCGCAGTCGCGGTTATCAAACGCATCGCAGCCAACGTTTAACCCACGTTGGATGCCAGCGTTATAAACGTCATCAATGACTTGCCTTGCCGCTAAGACCCTGATCTGCAAAAGTACACAGCGTGGATGCGGCGACCTTGGCAATTCAGGGATTAAGAACGCATGAACAATGTTTCCAAGCGCAGAACTGGCCGGATCAATCCCGTCAGATATCTTATTCTCGCTGTCGCCGCGATAATGTTCCTTTATGGGCTCAAGCTTATTCTCGATACTACTGTTTTCCTCACTGGAGATGAAGGCGCGGACTTTCAGACCGTGTTCGTTATGGGCGATGACGCGCCGGAAACGAGCGGGCAGACTTTTGCCGAGATTTACGGCCCTGAACTTGCAGTCAACAATGCCGGCGAGCTTGCGTTCGATGTTTACGTAACGCGTCCGGGCGATAGTCAGGTGCGCGATGCAGCTATTTTTCGAAAGTCGGGTGATACCGTCACGATAGTGGCAAAGCAGCGGACGCAAACGCCTCTCGGCGATCCTCGCATTCTCTTCGATAGCTTTCATGATCTCGGTCTCAACGCTAAGGGCGATATGAGCTTTGGCGCTATCTTGACGGGTGAGGGTATCCGATCCCGTGCCGAAGACGGGAAACCGGCAAACCACAATGCGCTCTTTGTAGAATCCGGTGAAACCTTTCTTCAGATCGCGCGCGCGGGTGAGCCGGTTCCAGGGTTGGAAGAAAGTGTTCTCTTCCGCGCCTTTGACAACTTCATCATGAACGATAAGGGGAATATCGTCGTCATCGCTTTTCTGGATGGTCCGGGAGTTACCAAACAGAACGATATGGCAATCGTGACGGGAACGGCGGATGGCCTTTCGGTCCTCGCACGCACTGGAAGCCTCGCGCCGGGCGGTGGAGAAGGACGTTTTTCCAGGTTCTTCGATCTGGCGTTAAACAACAACGGTATAATTGCCTTTACGGCTGCCCTGGTTGGCGTAACACCAGGGGCGGGGCTTTTCACGCATACGGAAGACGGTACTGCGCTCGTTCTCAAAGATGGCGACGAAGTGCCGGGCCTTTCCGATAAAACGTTCTTCAGAGCTTTCGGGAGGGCGCCGAATTCCGGCGTCAAACATCGCGGGCTCGCCTTGAATGATAAGGGCGATCTGCTTTTTGTCGCCCGACTGACCGGCAAAGTCTCTTCATTCGATAATCGCACAGCGCTTTTCAAAATGGCGGACGGTCCCGTGGAGATTGTTGCGCAGTCCGGCAAGGCCTTTGATCCAAAAATTAAGAGCTATTTCGCCGATTTCCGATCGGTCATGCTGGATGCGGACGGAACGCCTTACTTCTTCTCAAAGCTGCTTGGTCCGGACACCACGGCTTTTGCAACCGGCGGGATCTTCTGGCGGCCGAATCTTGAGATGATGCCCTATCTTCTTGCCCGCGAGCAGGCATATGTGACGGCTGGCGGGACGGAGCGCAGGATCTATGATATCGGTTCAAACTTCGCGCTAAGTGCGGACAGGCGGCTCTCTTTCAGTGCACGTTTTTATGACCAGAAAGGCGGTGTGTTCACAGTGCCGCCGCAAGACGAAACGCGGTAGTCGATGGCGAAATCCTCTCCTTATCAGGTCATTCGCGGTGGCCTTGTCCTTGATGTTGACAAAGAGACAGCGGAACGCAGCGACCTTCTGATCGAAGGAGAGAAAATCATCGAAGTCGGATCTCCGGGCCTCGCTGCCCCGGAAGGCGCAACAGAAATTGACGCCTATGATCGCCTAATCACACCGGGCTTCGTCAATTCCCACACTCATGGTCATGGCGCGCTCGGCAAGGGTCTTGGTGACAAGTGGACACTTGAACTCCTGCTCAATGCCAATCCTTGGGCATCGGGCTCGTTCCGGGAAGAAGATCTCAAACTTGCGGCTGAACTCAATGCTGCCGAAATGGTGCTGAAAGGGTCCACCGCCGCTTACGATATGTGCTTCGAGTTTCCTTCACCCTCGCTTGCAGGGATCAAAGCGCTCGGTGAAGGCTATCAAGCGGTTGGCGTGCGGGCTCTAATCGCGCCGATGATGGCTGATATGACGCTTTATCGCGCCATTCCGGGTCTCATCGACGCGCTTCCCGAGCCGCACAAAGCACGGGCCGAAAGGATGGCGGCAACCGATCACCAGACCCATCTCGCGGCCTGCGCAAAAATTCTTGAGGACTGGCCGTTCGACCGCAACCGGATCATGCCTGGGCTTGGACCGACCATCCCGCTTCATTGCAGCGATGATTTCATTCGCGGTGCCCGCGATCTCGCGGCTGATTACAGTATCGGCGTTCAAATGCACCTTGCCGAATCCAAGGTCCAGGCCGTCGCGGGAATGAAGCGCTACGGCATGACGCTCACCGCCTATCTTGAAAGCCTTGGACTTCTCTCTGACCGGTTCACCGCAGCACACGGGATCTGGCTTGATGATGAGGATCTGAAACGTCTGGCTGCCCATGGCGCAGGGGTTGCCCATAATCCGGCTAGCAATCTGAGGCTCGGTTCCGGTGTCGCGCCTGCCCGCGAAATGCTCGATCATCAGCTCAAAGTCGGGATCGGTACCGACGGATCGATATCATCGGATAACCAGAACATGTTTGAAGCGATGCGGGCCGCAGCCTATGTGTCGCGGATTGCGTCGCCTGACCCCGACCGCTGGCTTGGGGCCTGGGATGTTCTTCGAATGGGGAGTGTTGGCGGCGCCGAACTCATGGGGCTTTCCGGAAAGATTGGCAGGATTGCCCCGGGTTGTTTCGCTGACCTGGTTTTCCTCGATCTCGCCAATGTGAATTTCGTTCCGTTCAACAATGCCGCGCATCAGATTGTGAACTCCGAAGATTCGAGTGCGGTCGATACAGTTATGATCGGCGGACGTACTGTTCTCTCAGGACGGCAATTCACGGAATTCGATTTTGCGGATTTGCGCAGACGAGTCGAACAGACGATTGCCCGGCTCAATGCGGAAAGCATTGGGAAGAAGGAGCCGTTTGAAGCAATGGCTGAGTTTGTTTCACGCCACTGCGTCGGGCTTTCATGCAGTCATTACCATGTTGAGCGCCGCCTTCCCCATTAGAGAGCGATTTCGGGGTGACGCGGCCTCGAGGTCTAGTCGGTTTCAATCACGCTCACATGGGCAGACACCACCCGCCAACCCTCGGGCGTTCGGACCCATGTCTGGCTTTGCCGGCCGATCTTTCCGGGCGCATTGTCTCGAGTAAACATAGTGTTTGCCACTGCGAAATCGTCGCCAAATGTCGTGATTTCGGGCCGGACCTGTTCGCGCATCAGTCCGGATGAAGGGCGGGAAGCGCGAAACGCTGCGATTTCGGAATAACCGTAGAGGTTTTCTGCAGCGCCGTACCGTATGGTGTGCTCGCTATCCCAGAACAATCGATCAAGAACCGCAACATCGTTTTCGACAAGCGCGCGTTCATATTCCGCGAAGGCTTTTTCAACCTCCGCGAGGATATCCGGCTTATTGATCTCCATGAACTTTCTCCCGCCAACAGCGCAAATCACTCCTGTCACTCTCTGCGATCCTTCAGGATGTTTCCTGATGAAATTTTGTGCGCGGCGTTAGAGACTGGGCAGTTTCTCAACAAAAATCGGGTTGATGATGTAGATTCATAAGTGAATACCCGTAAATTTCTTTTGGCACGCTCTTTGCGAGTTAACGAATGGTTAACAACGCGAGAGGAAGTATCATGAGCGTGACAAGAACAATTGGGAGTGTCAGCCGCCGCGCGGTTCTGGCGGCGATCGCAGCGACCGCCCTTGGCGCAGGCGCTCTCTACTCAAACCATGTCCGGGCTGAAGACACGATCAAGATCGGTCTTATCGCAAGCCTGTCCGGACCGTCAGCGAAGTCCGGCGAAGCGATCACTCGCGGCTTGACGATTGCAATCGATGAGATCAATGAGGCGGGCGGACTTCTCGGCAAGAAAGTTGAGCTGATCCGCCGCGATGACGAGAACAATCCCGGTAAAGGATTGATCGCAGCGCGCGAACTCGTTCAGCGCGAGAATGTCGCTGTTCTTTTCGGCGGCCTCCAGACGCCCGTTTCCCTCGCAATCGTGCCCTTCATGAACCAGATCCAGAAGCCCTTCATGGGGCCTTGGGCAGCCGGCACGCCAATCACAAAGAACGGCGCTGACCCAAATTACATCTTCCGGGTTTCTGCCGTTGACGAGATCGTGGATATCGCAATGGTCGACCGGGCGGTTGCGGTCCACGGTTCAAAGAAACCGGGCATGATCCTCATTAACAATCCATGGGGTGAATCGAACGAGAAGGGCCTCAGGGCTGCCCTCAAAGCGAAGAGCATGGACTATGCGGGTATCGAAAAAATCGAAGCCGCGGACATCGATGTCGTCCCACAGCTTACGCGGCTGAAGGACGCTGGCGCCGATACGCTGTTCATGGTCGCCAATGTTGGCCCATCCGCGCAGGTCATGAAATCGCTTGAGCGTATGAAGTGGGATGTGCCTGTGGTGTCTCACTGGGGTCCGGCTGGCGGCCGTTTCTCTGAGCTTGGAGGCCCACGTGCCAAAGACGTCGAGATGATCCAGACCTTCACATTCTCCGGAAATCCGGATCCGAAGGCAGCCCAGATGTTCGAAAAACTTCAGGCAAGTTTCCCGGAAATCAAGTCCGAAGCGGATGTTACGCCAGCGGTCGGAATCGCTAACGCTTATGACGGAATGCACCTTGCGGCGCTTGCGATCAAGAATGCCGGATCGACTGACGGCCCGGCTATTCGCGAAGGGTTTTATGCGATTGAGAAACATGAAGGCCTGATCAAGACATACGAGAAGCCCTTTACGCCGGATCAGCATGATGCGCTCGGCCCGCAGGATCTTCTTTTCACCCAGTTCATCGACGGCAAGATCATTCCGATCACGGAATAGTCTGACGTCCATCAAGACCGGCGCAGCCGCACCCGATCAGGGGCGGCTGCGTCAACATTTCTCTTAATGCCAGGAATGCGAATATGGAGCTTGTCGTCTCCGCGATAATTACCGGGCTTGGCCTTGGATCGATGTACGGTCTCCTCGCGCTCGGCTTTCACATTACCTATGTCGTCTCGAACACGGTGAACTTCTCGCAGGGAAGTTCCATGATGCTGGGCGCAGTTCTCGGCTACACGTTCTCGGTGACCTTGGGGTGGCCGTTCCCGTTGGCCGTTCTGGCAGCCCTTTTCCTTTGTGGCGTATTTGGTCTTTTCGTTGAACGATTCCTGGTGCGCCCCTTCGCTGATCGGGGATCGAATGGCTGGTTGATGGCAACCGTCGCGGGCGGGATCGTGCTCGATAATTTGGTGCTTTTCACCTTTGGCAAAGAACCGCGCAGTTTCCCGTCGCCCCTCGCCACCGAGGCGATCACGGTTTTCGGCGTCGGAGCCTATCCCCTTCAATTGATCATTCCGGTGGTTGGCATCATTGCCGCCGCGATCCTTAGTTTTGCGCTCACCAGAACAAAGTGGGGCAAGGGCATGTCTGCTGTCGTTCAGCAGCCGGAAGCCGCAAAACTCATGGGCATCAACACACGCATGGTGATTGCCGGTGCCTTTGCGCTCTCGACGATCCTTGCAGGGATTGCCGGGCTGCTGATTGCTCCGTTGTTCAATGTGTCCTCTGGAATGGGGCTCGTTTTCGGCATCAAGGCCTTCGCGACGGCCATTCTTGGTGGAATTACCAGCGCCTGGGGCGTTGTGATTGCCGGAATGCTCTACGGCCTCGTCGAAGCTTTGACGACAGCCTTCTTCGGCTCGTCCTACACCCAGATTATCGCTTTCAGCATGATCATCCTGACACTGTTTCTCCTGCCGAACGGTCTTCTCGGCCACGCAGCGCTCAAAAAGGTCTGAAGACGATGGCAAGTTCAGACATTGGTGTGAGCCTCAGACCCGATTTGTCGCCGTCCTTGCGGAAATTCCTGACGGGGACAAGCATTGGCTATATTTCGATCCTGATCGGAACCGCCATCGGCGTGACGCTGACCTTTCTGATCGACGGATATTTCAGTTTTATTCTGGCCCTCGTCGCCATGAATGTGATGGTCGGGGTCGGACTGAATGTTCTGCTCGGCCTGTCTGGCCAGGTGTCCTTCGGCCATGTCGGTTTCTTCGCAATCGGCGCCTATGCTGTCGGGATCCTCACCTTGAACGGTGTTGATTTCTGGCTTGCCTTTCCCGCAGCAGGGCTGTTTGCAGGATTAATCGGATTGCTTCTGGCCGTTCCGGTTTTGAGGGTGACCGGTCCGTATCTTGCCATGATGACGATTGCGTTCGCCTTCATCGTTGAGCATGGCGCAATCGAATGGCGGGGGCTCACCGGCGGTGCGAACGGTCTCTTCGGTTTTCCGCAACCGGTCTTTTTCGGCCATGCCATGAATGAAGCGGACATCGCTCTTTTAAGCATGATCTGTGCCGGATTGTGTCTGCTCTTCTACCACCGCCTGTCGTACTCGCTTTGGGGGCAGGCAATGACAGCCGTTAGAGACAGCGAAGTGGCAGCACAGTCGGTCGGTCTCAATCTGACGTTGATCAAGACCGTTTCCTTCGTGCTTTCAGCGCTGTTGACTGGGCTCGCCGGGGCGCTCTTTGCTCCGCTCAATGGCTTCATTTCGCCGAGTTCCTTTCCGTTCTTTCAGTCGATCCTCTTTATCCTGGCCGTTGTGGTTGGTGGCGCCGGAACATTATGGGGACCGGTTGTCGGCGCCATCGTGATCGTGCTTCTGCCGGAATTCCTGTCAGATTTTGCCGAGTACCGTCCATTGATGTTCGGCATTCTTCTGCTCGCAGTACTCTGGGCGGCCCCACGTGGGATCGTTGGAACGCTTGCTAAATGGCTGATGCCGGAACGCGAAGGCGAGCGACCAGACTCTGCTGCGGCAGGCAGTGCTCTATCCGGCGCAAATGGTGGGATGACGCTCAAACTCGACGGGCTCGGAATTTCTTTCGGCGGTGT
Organism: Pseudomonadota bacterium; assembly: GCA_039180865.1. Classification (GTDB taxonomy): domain Bacteria; phylum Pseudomonadota; class Alphaproteobacteria; order Rhizobiales; family JACESI01; genus JBCDCU01. The sequence goes on from JBCDCZ010000012.1 coordinate 7,905, forward strand.
CAGGGCCGCTCACGATGTTTCGCTCGTCGCAGAGCCCAGTCGGGTCACGAGCATCATCGGGCCGAACGGTGCAGGGAAAACCACCGTGCTCAATATGGTCAGCGGCTTTTATAAACCGCAGGCGGGATCGATTGCGCTTGAGTCTGATCTGACTGGATTAAGCGCCCATAAGATCGCCCGGTCGGGCATTGCCAGAACCTATCAGACGACCCAACTCTTCGCTGATATGTCGGTCATCGGCAATGTCATGATTGCTTTGAGACGCGGACATCTCGGCATGCTTCTTGCGAGTGGCGATACGAAATCGGACCGCGAGGCGGCGCTCGCGCTTCTTGCGTTTGTCGGTTATCGCGGCGATGTCGAAAAACGCGCCGGCGATCTTCCCCATGTTGACAAACGCTTGGTCGAGGTCGCGCGTGCCCTTGCAACTCGCCCGAAGGCGTTGCTGTTGGATGAGCCTGCTGCCGGTCTCATGAGCGACGATAAAAAAGCGATCGCAAAACTGCTGAAGACGATTGCCGAAAGCGGTATTGCGGTGATCCTCGTTGAGCACGATATGTCCCTCGTCATGGGGATATCGGACCATATCCTCGTTTTGGATGCGGGCGAGCCGTTGCGGGAAGGAAAACCCGAGGCGATCCGGGAAGATCCTGCAGTTCTTCAGGCCTATCTCGGTGAGAGCACCTTTGAGGGACGCCCGCGCGCAGAGGCATGGAAGGGAGAGAAAGTCGCGATCCTTGCGACCCGCGATCTTGAGGCGGGCTATGGTGCCGCACCGGTCCTGAAAAAGCTCAACGTCATTGTCAATCCGGGTGAGATGGTGACGATGCTTGGCGCCAATGGTGCCGGAAAATCGACAATGATGCGCGCGCTTTCCGGGCTGCACCGGCCGGTTGAAGGCACCATTCTGCTCGATGACAAGAAGACGGAGGGTGATGCCGCCCACGAGATCGCCGCCGCCGGTTTGGCGCTCGTTCCAGAGGGCCGACAGGTCTTCCCTGAACTTACCCTTCGCGAGAACATTGAGCTTGGCGGTTGGTGCCGGAACGACCCAGTCACTGACGAGGAAATCGCTGCGCTCATGGAGCGGTTTCCTCGTCTGAAAGACCGGATCGACAGTAAGGCCGGTGTCCTGTCCGGTGGCGAGCAACAGATGTTAGCGATCGCCCGTGGGCTTATTGCAAAACCGAAAATCCTCCTCCTCGACGAGCCGTCGCTCGGCCTCGCACCGTCAATGATCGCGGAACTCTTCGATGTTCTTGCGGATCTCCGCGATGAAGGCGTCACGATCCTTCTTGTCGATCAGATGGCGAACCTTGCCCTCACAATCGCTGACCGCGCCTACCTTCTGGAGAGCGGTGAGATCGTGAAAGAAGGCGAGGCACACGCGCTGAAGGATGACCCCTCGATTGAAAAAGCCTATCTCGGCGGCAGCTAACCGGCGCAACGGCGAGCGTTGCCATCGCTTGCCGTTTCCCGACCGCATCAAGATCCGAAAACGGAGACAAAATGGACCTCACGTTAAGAAATGCCACTCTTCAGAGCGAGCCCGGTGAAAAGCTCGATATCGGGATCTCCGACGGCAAAATTGTTGCGATTGGTAAGGATATAACCCCGGCCGGACTGGACTATGATCTCGACGGCAAACTCGTCGTCCCTGGCTTCGTTGAAACCCACATCCATCTCGATAAGGCCTGTATCCTCGATCGTTGCTCGTCCAAAAGGGGCGATCTCAATGAAGCGATTGAAGAGGTCGCGCGTCTCAAAAAAGGGTTTGTCGAAGAGGATGTTGCGTCCCGTGCTGCGCGCACGCTGGAAAAATGCCTGGTGAATGGCACGATGCGCGTGCGCACCCATCTGGAGGTCGATCCGACCATCGAGCTGCGTGGTATCGAAGGTGCGAAGCAAGCGATCAGTGAATATTCCTGGGCGATGGATGTTGAAATCTGTGTTTTCCCGCAGGAAGGGCTCCTCAACAATCCCGGCACCGATGAACTGATCGTCGAGGCCTTGAAAAACGGTGCCGGAACCATCGGCGCGGCACCCTATACGGACAGCGATCCGCACGGTCAGATCGATCGGATTTTTGAACTTGCCCGCGAATTCGATGTCGATATCGACATGCATCTCGATTTCGGAACGGATGCAAGCGCGCTCGATGCAGATTACGTCTGTCGAAAAGCCGATGAATTCGGTTGGGGCGGCCGGGTCGCCATCGGTCACGTCACGAAGTTCGCTTCGCTTGATCCGGACGGAATTGCGGCGTTGTCCAGGCGGCTATCGGATGCGGGCGTAGCCGTGACGGTTCTTCCCTCAACCGATCTCTTTCTGATGAACCGGGATTACAGCCACAATGCGCCGCGCGGTGTGGCGCCGGTCCATGCGATGCTTGAACACGGCGTCAATTGCTCGCTCTCGACCAACAACGTGCTGAATCCATTCACACCGTTTGGCGATTGCTCATTGATCCGTATGGCAAATCTTTACGCGAACATCGCGCAAATCGGGAAAATGGAAAGCCTCGATGATTGTCTCGATATGGTCTCAACCCGCTCGGCGAAATTGATGAACCTCGAGGATTATGGCCTGGAAACCGGCAAGAAGGCGGACCTCGTCGTACTCAACAATACCACGCCGTCGTTAGCGGTTGCAGAACTCTCGCAACCCATTATGGGTTTCAAGGCGGGCCGGAAAACGTTCGACCGTCCGCTTCCTGAAATCCACCGCCCGCAATAATCACAGGCAAGGTCTCCAATGGAAGATACCGTCAACGCATTCATCTCTACGTTCACCCTTGCGGGCGCGCCATCCGGTCCGCTCACTGGCAAGACATTTGCGGCAAAGGACCTTTACGACATCAAGGATATGGTGACGGGGTGTGGCACGCCGGACTGGGCTGCAACCCATGCTCCTGCGGAGCGCACGTCGCCCGCTGTTCAAATGCTCCTCGACGCGGGCGCGACCTGTCTTGGGAAATCCCACACCGATGAGATCGCCTATTCTCTGATGGGCGTGAATGCGCATTATGGAACGCCCATTAACACGAAAGCGCCAGACCGTATTCCTGGTGGGTCGTCTTCCGGGTCCGTCGCAGCAACGGCTGCCGGGCTCGTCGATATCGGTCTGGGCAGCGATACGGGTGGATCGGTCCGGATGCCCGCATCCTTTTGTGGTGTCTACGGCATTCGAACGACGCATGGCCTCATCGATCTCTCCGATGCGATGGCACTTGCGCCCAGTTTCGACACAGTCGGTTGGTTTGCCCGTGATCCAGAAACGCTTGCGCTTGCTGGTACGGCTTGCGGCATTGATGTCCCGGAAGGTCTCGCCAAGAAACGACTTCTTATTGCGTCGGATGCGATGGCGCTTACAACCGCCGACGGTTTGCGGTCCTTCAAACCAGCGATTGAAAAGCTGGAAGATATCTTCGGGGCGGCGAGCGAAATCAAACTCTCATCAGAACCGCTATCCGAGTGGCGCGAAGTTTTCAATGTCTGTCAGGCGGCAGAGGTCTGGAAGGTTCATGGTGAATGGGTGACGGCGACCAATCCGACGTTCGGCCCGGGCGTGCGCGAGCGGTTCGAACTCGCCTCAAACATCACACCGGACATGCTTGAGGCGGGAACAAAAAGACGCGTTGAAATCACAAAATACGTGACGGATCTTCTCGGTGATGATGGAATTCTGATCTTGCCATCGAGCCCCGGTGCGGCGCCGCTGCGGGATACTGATCCTGCGGCCCTTGATGATTTCCGCATGGCGTCGCTTGATCTGCTGAGCACCGCGGGACTTTGCAAACTTCCGCAAATCAGCCTTCCCGTCGGAGAAACTGAAGGCGCGCCGCTTGGGCTTTCGCTCCTTTCAGGTTCCGGGAAAGACGGCACTTTGATGAAGGTTGCGAGCTTTCTGGGCTAGTGTTGCCACAGAAGGACAATCAATCAGCATCGCTGCCCAGGCGCATGAAGTCGATGAATGCCTGGGCGGCGTCTCCAGGCTTGGAAAGGCCAGACCAGACCACGCCCACATCCATCGTCGGTATCGTGTCGGCGACATCGACGACTTCGACGCGGCGCCCTTCCAACGACCATGGTCGGTAAACCATGTCGGACAGGATGGCGATCCCCATGCCGCTTGCCACCATGCTTCGCACCGCCTCAACCGATGAGGTCCGAAAGCGCGTATCCGGGCGGTAGGGCCCCCGCTTCCAATAGCGATGTGCCGTGTTCGAAGCTTCATCGACGGTAAGCATGATGTAAGGCTCCTGGGCAACATCCCTCAACCCAACGGAATCCTGTTTCAGAAATCGGTGCTGTGCATTCACCCACAGTCTGCGCTTTGACCTCAGAAGCGTGTGATAGGAAAGATCCTCCTGATTGACGATGTTTGACGTCAACATGAGCGCGAGATCGAATCTCTCATCAACCAGCCCGTCTTCGATGTCGCCGCGCGCGGCTTCAGTAATCTTGACATCGACATTGGGAAAGGCGCGGGAAAAGCGCATCAAGTGGCCAGGAAGATAATAGCCGGAAACCGTATAGGTGACAGCGAGGTGGAAATGACCTTTCACATCGTCGCGGCTACGACGGGAAATCGAAACAGCTTCTTCGACTGACGCCATGATATCGCGCGCATGTTCCAGGAAGAGATTTCCTTCATAAGTGAGTGTCACACCGCCCGGATGACGCTCAAAGAGCGGCGCATTGATCCCTTGTTCAAGGTTTTGAATGGCCGACGTGATCGCTGATTGCGAGACGTTAATGTTGTTTGCGGCGCGCGAGATCTGTCCTGCTTCCGCAGTGGCGATGAAATAGCGGATATGACGGAGCGATGGTTCCATAACTTTTTTTGATTCAGTTCATCGAAAATCCAGATAATAAACCGCTTGAAGTGGAAAGCGAACGACACGAAGGGGTTTTTTGATCCCAATCATTTTGCCCAAATATCTTGCGATTTCAATTGATTTTGCATGATCTTTCGGCACCTGGCAGTCCGCGTTCCAATCTCGGATGAGGCGGTTCGTCGTATTGTGGGGCCCAGAAACCTACACTATCGATTAAATCGATATCGAATAGCACGAAACCGCATTTTACAATGCTTCGATTTATTAACTAACATTCTCTCCGTGAATGCCGGACACGGCGGCGATTGGGTGACATGGCGATCTTTTCGTGAGGAGGCGGGAAAATCGGGCCAATACCCTCTCAGATGACCGGTCCTGTGGCAGGAACATTAATGGGAGAGTGCTCAATGACGAAAAAACTGATGTCTTATCTTTGCTCCGGCTCGCTTGTCGCCGGTGCCCTTGTCTTTGCGGGGACGGCATCCGCAGACGACTGGTTTCCTTATCAGGTTGAAGTTTGGGATCCGCCTTTCGATATGGCGAGCCCGCGCTCGAAGAAAGATTACAAGCCGCTTGAGAAGGCATCACAGGACTGGGAAATCTGTGTGTCCTTCCCGCATATGAAAGATGCTTACTGGCTCGGCGTGAATTACGGCGTTGCTGAAGAAGCAAAGCGTCTTGGTGTGAAAATGCAGCTTGTTGAAGCAGGCGGCTACACCGAGCTCAACAAACAAATTTCACAGATCGAAGACTGCGTTGCTGCTGGTGCGCAGGCTGTCGTGATCGGCGCGATTTCTTTCGACGGCCTCAACAATGTGGTGAAAGAGATCTCCGCGAAAGGCATTCCGGTGATCGATGTGATCAACGGCATGTCGTCCTCCGAACTCTCGGCAAAATCACTCGTATCCTTCGGTGAAATGGGTGCAAAAGCGGGCGCGTTTCTTGCCGAAAAGCACCCGGCAGGCGGTGACGCGGCCAAGGTTGCATGGTTCCCCGGGCCAGCCGGTGCTGGTTGGGTTGAGGCAGGAAATACCGGATTTACCGGTGCAATCGATGGAAGCTCCTTGAATCTCGTCGAAACGAAATATGGTGACACCGGTAAGGAAGCGCAGTCCAAGCTCGTTGAAGATACGCTCGAAGCCCATCCCGATCTCAACTACATCGTTGGAACGGCGGTGACGGCGGAAGCTGCAGTGCCAATCCTGCGCTCACGCGGGCTGACGGACCAGGTGAAAGTGGTCTCATACTACTTCACACCGGGTGTTGATCGCGGCATCAGCCGGGGACAGATCCTCGCGGCGCCGACGGATTCGACCGTGATCCAGGGCCGTGTCGCGATCGACCAGGCCGTGCGGATCCTTGAGGGTAAGGAATTCGACAAGCACGTCGGGCCGGAACTCTATGTCGTGACGACGGACAACCACGGCGAGTTCGATCCGTCTTCGACGCTTGCTCCGGCCGGTTTCAAACCGACTTTCCGCGTCGAATAGGGGCGTTGGTCAAAATTCGCCTGTCCGGGTTGGCAGGAAACCAGCCCGGACAGGAATGCAATCGTCGGTATCGAGCCGGCGTGAGTGATAGATTGTTCCAGCCATCCAAAGTCTGCCAGACGGCAACGCCATCCAAGCTGCCATGAGTGAACCCAGCACCCAAGACGAACCGCCGCTTCTCCAGATGCGCGGTATCGTCAAACAATATCCCGGGGTCCGGGCGCTTGATGGTGTCGATTTCGAACTGCGCGCCGGTGAGGTTCATGTCCTTTTTGGCGAAAACGGTGCCGGGAAATCGACAATGATTTCCATCATTGCTGGCGCCAATAGTCAGACAGCGGGCACAATGGAAGTGAATGGCCGGAAGGTGGCGCCACAATCGGTTCACGATGCCCGTGAACTCGGCATATCGGCGGTCTTCCAGGAATTCTCGCTGATCCCGCAAATGACGGTCGAACAGAATCTCTTTCTCGGCGACGAATTCGTCAAATTCGGAATGCTGGACACGGCACGCCTTCATCGGGAAGCGGAGAAACTTCTTGATGAATTCGGGTTTGATGTGAAGCCCAATCAGATCGTCGGACGCCTGACCAGGGCCGAACAACAAATGGTTGAGATCGCTAAGGCGTTCCGGTCCGAAATATCGATCCTGATCCTTGATGAACCGACAGCGTCCTTGAACCAGAAGGAGAGTGATCAACTCTTCCGGCTGGTCGAGACCCTGAAGGCGCGCGGCGTCGGGATCGTTTACATCACCCACCGTATGGCGGAAATCCGCGAGATTGGTGACCGTGTCACCGTTTTGCGGGATGGGCGATACATCACGACGGTACCCGTCGAAACGACGAGCGAGGACGAACTCGTTCAGCTGATGACCGGTCGTGTCGTTGGCGAAATCTTCCCGGAGATCGACCACAAACCGGGTGAAATGATCCTCGAGACACAAGAGCTGACCACCGCAGACGGCGCGGTTCGGAACGCATCGATCTCCGCACGGGCCGGAGAGATCATCGGGCTCGCCGGTCTTGTCGGGTCAGGGAAATCAATCTTCGGCCAAGCCTGTTTCGGCGCGTGTCGCGTGGGCGAGGGTACGGTTCATTTCAAAGGTGAGGATGTTACCGGGTTCTCTTCGAAGAAAATGCTGAAGCGCGGCTTTCTTTACCTCCCGTCAGACAGACGGCATGAGGGATTGATGATGATGCGCTCGGCGAGGGAAAACATCAGCCTGCCGGCGCTTTCGGGAAAACCCTTTTCGAACGGTTTCTTCCTGAATTCTGCTGAAGAGCGCAAGATTGCCTCCAATCTCGCCGAACGCCTCAATCTCTCGCCGATGCGGCCCGAAAACACACCGGACAGTTTTTCCGGCGGAAACCAACAGAAGATCATGCTGGCCCGCAGTCTGACCCAGGACTTCAAACTCATTATCTTCGATGAGCCGACGGTCGGTGTCGATGTTGGTACTCGGGCTGCGATCTATCGCTTTATTAAAGCCCTTGCCGAAAATGGAGCGGCGGTGATCGTGATTTCTTCCGATCTTCCGGAAATCCTTCATTTGTGCAATCGCGCCTATGTCTTTTATCGCGGCGTCGTCCAGGCTGAACTCCACGGCGATGAGATCACCGAGGAAGGTGTGCTTTCCCATTTCTTTGAGAAGGAGGCCGCGTAGATGGCTGAGAGCAGTCAACCAACCGGCAAGAAAGCAAACATCCTTCAATTGCTTTTCATCCGCCTCGGTATTCTCCCGTTCCTGCTCGTGATCGCAGTGATTGTCTTCACCTTGATGTCGGATAACTTCCTGACCGGGCGCAATCTGATGAATGTACTGCGCCAGTCGGTCTATCTGACGATCGTTTCCCTCGGCCAAATGCTCGCGCTTCTGACAGGCGGTTTCGACTTGTCAGTCGGTACCATCCTCGCTGTGACATCCGTTGTCGGCGCGCTCGCAATGGCAAGTCTGCTGCCGATGATGCCGGATGCCGTTTGGCTGGTGATCATTCTCGGTTCGCTCGCCGGAATTGCTGCTGGAACGATGATCGGCGTCTGTAACGGGCTCGGCGTTTCCGTTTTCGGGGTCTCGCCTTTTATGATGTCACTCGGCATGACATCGGTCGGTTTCGGGGTCGCGCTTTATCTCACTGGCGGTGTGCCGGTCTACGGCATGCCGCAGGAATTCGGTGATGTCTTCGGTTTTGGTGTTCTCTTTGGCGTGCCCGTGCCGGTGATCGTTACCGTCTTTATTATACTCGTACTGGCTTTCGTGATGTACCGAACGCCTTTTGGACGCTACTTCTACGCGGTCGGCGGGAACGCCAAGGCGGCCGCTCTTTCCGGTATCGACACGCGTGCCATGCTGTTTTGGACCTATGTACTTTGCGCGCTACTCGCAGCAATTGCAGGGATGTTGCTGACCGCCCGCCTCGATACCGGTGAAGCGAATATCGGCTCGTCCATGCCACTCAATTCGATTGCAGCCTGTGTGATTGCGGGTGTGAGCTTGCGCGGCGGTGTCGGACGGCTCGAAAATGTGGTTCTGGGCGCGCTTTTCATCGGGTTGGTCGAGAATGGGATGAATCTCGCGCGCATCGAATCCTATCTTCAGACGGTCGTACTCGGCGCGCTCCTGATACTGGCGGTGATCGCAGATCAGGTGAGGCTACGATATATTGCAGCGCTCAATACGTGACGAGAGAAGAGGAGTTGGTTTTGTAACGGTCAGCTGTATTGGGCGGGGATTTGGACTAGAAATTGATAGAGGGAGGATCAGGATAATGAGCGTCGATATCAACTGCGACATGGGTGAGAGCTTCAGTCTCTATAAGATGGGAAGCGACGAAGCCCTGATGCCCCACATCACGGAAGCGAACGTTGCTTGCGGCTTCCACGCTTCGGATCCGAACCACATGAAAGCGACGGTGGAACTTGCCAAGCGCCACGGCGTGAAAGTTGGCGCCCATCCGTCATTGCCGGATCTTGCCGGTTTCGGGCGTCGCGAAATGAAAATTGACCGCGACGAGATGGCGAACATCATTGCCTATCAGGTCGGCGCCTTGAAAGCGTTTCTCGATATGGCGGATATGCCGCTGTCTCACATCAAGCCGCACGGCGCACTTTATGGAATGGCGGCGCGCGAAGAGCACATTGCCCATGCAGTCGCCGATGTGGCGAGCCATTACAAGGTGCCGGTTTTTGGCCTCACCGGAACGCTCCACGAGACGATCTATCCCGAACGGGGTGTCACGTTCCGTTCTGAGTTTTTCGCCGATCTTGAATATGACGGAAGCGGCAAGCTCCTCATCACGCGGGAGCATCACCATGTCGACCCATCTTATGCGGCTGAGCGCAGTGTCCGTGCAGTGAGCGACGGCAAGATCATCGCCAATGACGGCACGGAACTTTCCTGCTCAGCGGAAACCGTGTGCGTCCATTCCGACACGCCGAATGCCGAAGACATCGCCAAGGCCGTCAATGCGGCGCTCCAACCCCTTATGGCGGCCTGACCGTCCCGACAGATAAAAAGCAAAGAGGATACACAAGATGGACATCAAGACACCGCTTCCCGGTACGTTTTACCGCCGCCCGGCACCGGATCAGCCGCCGTTTAAGAATGATGGTGATGCTGTTGCGAAAGGCGATGTCGTCGGCCTTGTGGAGGTCATGAAGTCTTTCCATGAGGTGAAATCGGACGTCGATGGGACGATCTCAGGCTTCAAGGTCGAGAACGAAGAACCGGTCATGGCAGGGCAGGTGATCGCTGAAGTCTCCTGACGTCGTACTGTTAGGCCAGGGTCCTGCCATGCCGTTTTCAAAAATACTGATTGCCAACCGGGGTGAAATCGCCGTGCGTATCATTCGCGCAGCACGCTCGCTCGGTATTGCGACTGTTCAAGTTCACAGCGCCGCCGATGCAGAGAGCCTCGCGGTCAAGATCGCCGATGAAGCCGTGGAAATAGGCCCGCCAGCCGCGTCGAAATCCTATCTGAAGATTGATGCTTTGATTGATGCTGCCAAATCGAGCGGGGCCGAAGCGATCCATCCGGGCTACGGCTTTCTTGCCGAGAACGCTGAATTTGCCGATCGGTGCGCGGCGGAAGGTCTCGTCTTTATTGGCCCCTCCGGCGCGACGATCCGGGTCATGGGGGACAAGGCGGCAGCCCGCGCTGCAGCCGAAAAAGCAGGTGTTCCAACCGTGCCAGGTAGCGATGGCGTCCTCTCTGATCTTGTTGAGGCAGAGACAATCGCGGAAGCAATCGGCTTTCCGCTCATGATCAAGGCGACCGCTGGCGGCGGCGGGCGGGGCATCCGGATCGCGTCCAACCTTGAGGAGTTTCGAGCACTCGCACCGCAAGCCTCATCAGAGGCGCAGGCGGCCTTCGGCGATGGCGGGCTCTATCTTGAGAAAATGATCGAGCGGGCACGCCACATCGAGGTCCAGATCCTCGGTGACGGGAAACGCGCGATCCATTGTTTCGAGCGCGAATGCTCGCTCCAGAGGCGCCGCCAGAAAGTCTGGGAGGAAGCGCCCTCCATTGTTCTTAGTCCTGACACCCGCGCAGCCCTCTGCAAAACCGCCGTCGATCTTGCGGAATCGGTTGGTTACAGCGGCGCGGGCACGATTGAATATCTCTACGACGATGCGACGGGTGCGTTTTATTTTATTGAGATGAACACCCGCATTCAGGTCGAGCATCCGGTAACCGAAGAGATCACCGGGATCGATCTTCTGGCTGAAATGATCAAGATTGCGGGTGGCGAGGGCCTCGTAATCGCGCAGGATGATGTAGCAATGTCCGGCCATTCCATTGAGGTGAGGATCAACGCAGAAGATCCCGCCAACAATTTCATGCCGTTTCCGGGCGTCGTTCAGGATATGCGCTTACCGGGCGGGCCGGGTGTCCGGTTCGACCACATGCTTTATCAGGGCTATCAAATCCCGCCCTTTTACGATTCCCTGCTAGGCAAGCTGATCGTCTATGGCGAAAGCCGCGAAGCGGCGATTTCCCGCCTTAAAACAGCCCTCCATGAAATGACGCTCGGTGGCCTCAAAACGACAGCACCGCTCTTTTCGGTCCTTGCCGACGACGGAGACGTACGGGCTGCTGCCTTTCACACCAAATGGCTGGAACCGTGGCTGGAGGCCAATCAGGACAAGTTGATGGAATCAGGAGACACAAACGAGGGAGGTGACGCGTAATGGCATCACGATACACATTCGGCGGCGACGAACATATCTTCGTCGAAGTCGATGAAGAAATGACGCTTGAGGCGTTCTTCAAGAGCCTTTCGATGACGAATGCAGTACGTGACGCCAAGATCAACGGTGTCACGGAAATCTGCCCGGCGAATGCCTCCTACCAGATCAAGTTCAATCCGGATCTCATCAAGCCTGATGATCTTTTGGCCGAGCTTAAAAAGATGGAAGAGGGCGCGGACAAGGCCGAGGCGGTGCTTGACACGCGGATCATCGAAATTCCGGTCTATTATCAGGATCCCTGGACACACGAGACTTTGATGCGGTTCCGCGAACGCCATCAGGATCCGAACGGGACCGACATCGAATACGCTGCCTCGATCAACGGTTTCGAGACGGTTGATGATTTCATCCAGGCCCATTCCGGTTCGCCGTGGTTTGTCTCGATGGTTGGCTTCGTTTCCGGCCTGCCGTTCTTGTACCAGATGGTCGATCGGCCGCGCCAGATCCAGGTGCCGAAATATCTGCGACCACGCACAGATACGCCCAAGCTCACCGTTGGTTATGGCGGCTGTTTCTCCTGCATCTATTCCGTTCGCGGGGCGGGTGGCTACCAGATGTTCGGGATCACGCCGATGCCGATCTATGACCCTGAACAGAAGATCAATTATCTCAGGGACTTTATGGTCCTCTTCAAACCGGGCGATATCGTCAAATGGAAACCGATCGATCGCGAAGAATACGATCAGGCCGTTGCGGACGTGGAAGCAAACACATTCACGCCGCGCATCCGAGATGTCCGTTTCTCGCTCGACGAGTTTAACGCGGATATAGACGGCACGAATAAGAAAATGCTGGAGGTGCTCTATGCCGGTTAAGGTTCTCTCAAAAGGGCTTGCAACAACGATCCAGGATCTCGGTCGGCCCGGTTATTATCACCTCGGAATTCCAATCGGCGGCGCGATGGACCGCCTGGCCCTGATTGCCGCCAATCTTCTCGTTGGGAATGAAGAAGGTGCTGCGGGTCTTGAGGCGGTCTTCATGGGGCCGGAGCTTGAATTCACCGAGGATGCTACGGTCGCCGTTGCCGGTGGGGAATTGCCGCCAAAGGTGGATGGCGAGGAAAAACCCACCTGGACATCCTTCATGGTCAAGGCAGGACAGGTGCTTTCCTTTGACTATCTGCGTGGTGGTGCCCGCGCCTATATCGCGATTTCCGGCGGGATTGATACGCCGATGCAGCTTGGCAGCCGGTCGACCTATCCGATCGGCGCGCTTGGCGGTATCGACGGACGCGGCATCGAGCCCGGTGACGAAATTCCACTTGGGAGTCAGGCAAACGCCGCAGATGAAGGCCGTACGGTTGCAGACAATCTCCGACGCGGGCCGGGTAACCCGGCAGAACTCAGAGTGTTGCCTGGCCTCTATTGGCATCGCATCACGGAAGCTGCTCAAGAGCTCTTCTTCGAGGAAACCTGGAAAGTCGCGCCGGAAGCGGACCGCATGGGATATCGTTTTCAGGGCGGGACTCCGCTTGAGTTTGTAGACAGGGAACCGCCCTTTGGTGCGGGTTCCGATCCGTCAAATATTACGGATGCCTGCTACCCGTATGGGTCTGTTCAGGTACCGAGCGGAACGGAGCCGATTGTGCTTCACCGCGATGCAGTGTCCGGAGGGGGTTACTTTATGGTTGGAACGGTGATATCAGCCGACATGGACCTCATTGGGCAGCTTCAACCGCACACACCAACCCAATTCGTCAAGGTCAATATGGACGAAGCCCTCGCGGCCCGTGCCGACCGCAACACAATTCTCGACGGCATTCGTGCCGCACACGCCTAAAGGAGATTTTACATGCAGCAGACAACCCTTTCTGATGCGCTATGGCAGGGCGAAAACCGCCTTTTGCGCAATGTGACACTGGCTATTCTTGGCTCGCTCGCACTCTGGATCTCCGCAAAAATCCAGGTTCCCTTCTTCCCTGTTCCAATGACCATGCAGATTTTTGCAATTCTCGTAATCGGCATGGCTTACGGCTCTAAACTCGCCCTTGCGACGCTGCTTCTTTATATGGCGCAGGGTGCCGCCGGGCTGCCGGTCTTCGCTGGAACCCCGGAAAAGGGCATTGGATATCTTTACATGATGGGCCCGACGGGCGGTTATCTGCTTGGTTTCGTGCTCGCGTCATTCGTGGTTGGCAAACTTGCGGAGCGCGGTTTCGACCGGTCCTTCGCGACAACCTTGCTCGCCATGGTGATCGGCGTCGCAATCATCTATGTGCCAGGCATCCTATGGCTCGGAACACTCGTCGGTTGGGACAAGCCGGTTCTCGAATGGGGCCTTTATCCATTCCTGCCAGCTGAAGCCTTCAAGATTGCTCTTGCAACGGCAGTGCTGCCGCTTGCGTGGAAGGCGGTCAAACGCGACGCATAAGCCGCTTCTAACACCTGACATTCTGGAAAGCGCTGGCAGATCCTGTCAGCGCTTTTTTCTTTTCCGATCTATCTGAACGAAACGAGCGTTTCAGACATCCAGCGCACCTTTCCCGAAAAGCCATGCCAGCTCCCGGTTCCAGTCATCCGGGCTTTTCGCTTTCATAATGGCATCCCGCATAGCTGCCTGCCCGGTCGCCGGATGGTAGATGTATTCGCCGATAAGCCGCGAGGCGGTTTGCACCGTCGCGGTACGGCGGAATCGAACATCACGATAGCGGATCAATGCTTCTTGGATATCGTCATAGGCGGCGAGCGCTCGTCCCATCACAACACCGTCTTCCATCGCCATGCAGGCGCCCTGCGCGAAATATTGCAGCATTGGATGAGCCGCATCGCCGAGAAGGGCAACGTTGCCATCGATCCAGTTTTCGTTCGGATGACGGTCGCATAGAACCCAGAGCTTCCAATTCTCACCGTGTTCGATGACCTGCTGCGCTCGGGGATGGATATGCTCAAAACCACGCCGTACCTCATCTTTTTCGACAGGCTTTCCGGCAACGGCCTCGGCGACATCATTGTGGTAGGTCACTACCAGATTGAAGACCTTCCAGCCCTTAAGCGGGTAATGGACGATATGGCATTTCGGTCCGGCCCAGAGCGTCGCCGCATTCCAGCGGAGATCCTCCGGCATCTTGTCCGTGTCGATCACCGAGCGATACGTGGTATGGCCGGAAACGAGCGGCGGACCGTCGCCGATTACTTGAGCGCGGATTGTCGAGTTGAGGCCATCCGCGCCGATCAGAACGTCGGCTGTGAGATTGTGATCTCCGTCGATCTCCACCGTAACGGTTGCTCCGTCCTGGCGATATCCAGACACTTTCTGGGCGGTCTTCAGTGTAATGAGCGGGCTGTCTTCAGCGGTTTTGAGAAGAATCCCATGAAGGTCAGCCCTGTGAACGACCGCATACGGGTTTTCGAAGAAAGAGCGGAAGTCGTCGTCTAGCGGGATGTGGCAGATTTCTTCGCCCGACAGGCTATCCATCAACCGCAACCGGTCGACATAAACCGCGACACTGCGCGCTTCATCGCCGATACCAAGCGCATCGAAACAATGAAATGCATTGGGTGCGATCTGGATCCCCGCTCCGATTTCGCCGAACTGTTTTGACCGCTCAAGCACGGTCGATGGAATGCCGTTTGCCGAAAGACTGACAGCTGCGGCCAATCCGCCAATTCCACCACCGACAATGATCGCAGTCTTTCCTGTCAAAACCCGTTCTCTACCCCTTCTGTGAATTCCTTTGAGATGCTTGATTCTATGCTGCTTTTCCAGGAGTCCGGGCGGTTTACAATGCGTCAACCTTAACTGTTTATAAGCAAAACTCTTATCACTTTATTTCAGGCCGGAGTCGACGCGGCC
Source organism: Pseudomonadota bacterium (assembly GCA_039180865.1). Taxonomy (GTDB): domain Bacteria; phylum Pseudomonadota; class Alphaproteobacteria; order Rhizobiales; family JACESI01; genus JBCDCU01. The sequence continues at coordinate 23,278 of JBCDCZ010000012.1, forward strand.
CGAGGAGGCTTCATGCGAATTTCACTCAAGCTCCCAATCGGCTTGACGATGATTGCCCTTTTCTCAGTTCTTGCAACAAGTTTTGCCGGTCTTCAGATAGCGAGCCAGACGAGCCGTGCTGAAATTGGCGATAAGCTGATTGCCATCGCATCCGGGAAAAAGAACGAACTGGAACAGTTCCTCTTCGGCATCGACAAAGACATCACCGCTCTATCCCGCGCGGATGCAACCCGGGTTGCGATTGAAAACCTTGCTTATGAATTCGTGCTTGCCGAAGACAAGGCGAAGGGGATGTTCCAGACCCGGTACATCGACGAAAATCCGCATCCTGCCGACCAACGTCACCTCCTTGATAATCCCGATGTGGATGTTTTCGACAATCTGCATGCGGAATATCATGCGGTGTTTAAACCGGTTGCTCTCCAATACGGTTATGAAGACATCATCTTGATCGATGACAAAGGCAATGTCGTCTACACGGTTTTCAAGAATGGCGATTTTGCATCCAATCTCGAAGCAGGCGATCTGAGCGGTACGGGGCTTTTTGAGGCTTATGAAAAGGCAAAGATTGCCGAACCGGATGAGAATGGGCGCCTGAATCCGGTCTTTATCGACGTCGCACCTTACTCTGTCGCAGGCGGCGAGCCGACCGCGTTTATTGCGAAGCCTGTTTTTCGGGACGAGACACGGCTTGGGGTTGTCGTGATGCGCTTTCCTTATGCTGCCTTCCAGTCACTCATCGCCGCACGGGAAGGCCTGGGTGAAACCGGTGAAGTAGTCGCGGTCAACAAAGAAAATGCTCTTCTGTCGGATTCCGTTCACACGGAGGCCGATGACCGCCTCACGACCAATTTTGAATCCGACAAACTTGCCGAAGCGCGAGAGGGAGGGTTGGTGACAGCGACGCTTGACGGGTACCGTGGTCTGCGGTCCGAAGCTGTTTTGACATCACTCTCCTTCCACGGCACCACCTGGGTCCTGGCAGCGCTCATGGATACGAATGAGGTCTATGCAGCGGTCGGTACGATGCGCAATTGGATGATCGGTATCGCGATCGTCCTTCTTGGTATTGCTGCTGCGATCGGCCTATGGTTCTCACGGTCGCTTGTGAACCCGATCAAGGCGACGATCGAGGATATGAAACGTCTTGCGACCGGTGATCCGGATTTTGATCTTGCGGGTACGAACCGCAAGGATGAGGTCGGCGATATTGCGCGGGCTGTCAAAGTGTTCCAGGACGGAATGAAGGAACGCCGTACCTTCCACCTTAAACGCGAAGAAGATGCGAAGGCCCAGCTTGAACGCACCAAGCTCATGGGCGAATTGATCGAGCAATTTAAAGACACAAGTCGCGGTCTCATTGTTCGGGTTCAGCAGGAATCAGCAACCATGAATGATACTTCCAGCCAGATGATTGAGGTCGCCGACCGCTCTGTTACTGACATCGGCGCATGTGAGGCGCAGGCTGGTTCTGCGTCGGACAATGTCCAGCAGGTCGCATCGGCAGCGGAAGAATTGTCCGCGTCAATCAACGAGATCTCGAACCGCGTTAATGAGGCGGGATCGATCATCGAACAGGCGCATGAAAGCACGGAAGTTGCCCGGTCTGAGATTGAAAGCCTCGATAGTGCAGCAAAGAAAATCGGTGAAGTGATCGCGCTCATTACAGATATTGCGGAACAGACGAATCTGCTGGCGCTAAATGCCACCATCGAGGCGGCAAGGGCCGGAGAGGCGGGGCGCGGTTTCGCCGTCGTCGCAACCGAAGTGAAATCGCTCGCCAGCCAGACCGCTAAGGCAACCGAGGAGATTGCCGCCCAGATCGGCAGTATTCAATCGTCAACTAAGCAGACGGTCGACACATTCCAGACAATTGCCGACACGATGAACAACGTTCGAAACCATACGAATGAGATTGCTCTTGCGATGAATGAGCAGGGAGCCGCGACAGGCGAAATCTCCCACAATATTGCCGGTGCCGCTGAGGGAACACGGGCGGCTTCCGGGACAATAGCAGGAGTTAATCAGCAGGTTCTGGATACCAGGCAATCTGCGGGATCGGTCGTTGAAACAGCAAAAAGCGTTACCGCGCGGGCAGATGAACTCAGTCACGCAATTGATGACTTCCTTGCGCGAGTGGAGGCGGAGACCTAAACCGGGTCACCCTGAAGGCACTGGCGCGTTTCTTTTCTGACGAGGGCGAGGAGCTCATTTCCAGCACGATCAATCGGACCGGAATTATCGATCACAACGGCACTGAAAGCGGGATCAGGGAGCTTGAGGGCATCCTGGAGACGTTCTTGGATTTCCACCTCGTTTTCCCGCGCCCGCGATCTAAGTCGTTCTTCAAGAGCGCCCTGCTTGGCGGTGATGTGCACGACAAGCGAGTCAGGAAAAACGCGCTTGAGTTCCGGTAGCGCCCTGCGGGCTCCGTTTATAATGAGAAGGTTACCGCTTTCAACAGCATCATGAAGGTCGGCGGATAGGCCATAGAACAATCCATGCGCGGACCAGGTAGCAAGAAACTGACCGGCTTGTTCAGCCTTTTTGAAAGCCTCGGGCGATGTCGCAATATGGTCCTCGTTTGTGTCTCCAGCCGCCCGCGTAATAGTTCGACGCACAAAAACGATATTCGGATCCGCTTTAAGATGCGGTTTCAGCCACTGGATGACAGCATCTTTCCCCGCGCCGCTGGGTCCGACGATGAGAATAACGCGCCCGCGCATGCTATGGTGATCGGACGTCTCTGGCACGGTTAAACCACCCGTTTTCCTTCTCGCCAAACTGAGCGCACGACAGGAACCTCATGGTCGGTCGCGACACGCACGAGATCCGCACGAAGCCCCTGGGCGATCCTGCCCCGGTCATTCAGGCCGACGGCCTGTGCGGGATTCCTGGTCACGGTGTTAATCGCATCGGGAAGACTGATGTGATCAACAGCATCGCTCAGATTGAAAGCAGCGGTAATCAGGCTGAAAGGGATGTAATCAGATGACAGAATGTCGAGATGCCCGGCTTCCGCAAGTGCTTTCGCCGAAACATTTCCGGAATGCGAGCCGCCGCGAATAAGGTTCGGTGCGCCCATCAAAACGGCAAGACCATTTTCATGGGATGCCTTCGCCGCAATTTCCGTCGTTGGGAATTCCGCAACCGTAATACCGTCGCGCAGTGCCTCGTCCACATGGTCAAGGGTTGCGTCATCGTGGCTCGCAAGGCGGATGTTCCGCTCGCGGCACGCCTTTGAAACGGCGGCCCTGTTTCCCGGGGAGTTTTCCTGCGATTCCTCAACACGTTTCTTGCAGAAGACTTCAAATTCGGCCTCTGACATCCCTTTCTTGCCCATATAATAGGTCTTGTAGGCGTCGAGGCTTACGAATTGCCGTTGCCCGGGCGCATGATCCATAAGCGAGACAAGGCGCACCCGCTCGTCTTCATCGAAGAGTGCGAAATTGTCGAGGCAATCCGGCGCGGAGACTTCGCACCGTAGGTGCAGGAGATGGTCGGCCCGCAAATGGCCGGCTTTCGTACCCTGCTCGATAACGTCAGCCATCTTCCGCATATCGTCCCCGGAAAGGCTCTGATCCTCATCGGCTCCGACGCGCAACGCATCCAACACGGTCGTGATTCCCGATGCGGCTATTTGGGCGTCGTGGGATTGCACGGCGGCATGCGCATTCCAGACAACTTTCGGCCTTGGGACATATTGCGATTCAAGATGATCGGTATGAAGCTCTATGAGACCGGGAATGATTGTATCGCCTTCGCAATCCTCGCCCGCCCGCGTCGATCCGTTTGAGAAATCGCCGATTTCGCCGTCGCGGACAACAAGGCTCCCGTACACAATCTCGTCTTCAAGAATGATGCGGGCGTTTTTGAATACGAGCTCATTCGTCATGGTCTGCTAAGCCTCTGGTGTGGCGGTCATTCTCTTTCAAGTATCCAGTCGAATCGGATCACGCTGTGGCGGTCTTGAGGACCGGGTTAAAACGTCCCGTCGTTCTGACAACAAAGGGTGCGCCCGGACTGTGTTCGACGACCAGCGCGAGCCTTTCGGCGAGCACAGGATGCGCGAGGGCCTCATTGAAGTAGGTTTGCAGGAATGAACCGACAAGGGCGCTTTCCTCGCCTTCAACACCCTCTGTGAGCGTCATGTGAAACCGAAAGTCGTCAAAGACGTACGGATAGCCCCAGTCAAATAGATTTGCGCGTTCGCTATCGTTGAGCCACTCGGGATTACGCTTCGCGATTTCTTCTTCCGTTAACGGTGCCCGAAAGGGTTCGAAATAGGCGACGACATCTGCTGCAAACTCATTGAGGGCATTGGTCCGTATGGAAGGCACAAGGGCATAGAAAGGACCAAGTTTGCTCACTTCCAGCTTCGGCATGTCGAAGACTGTGGTCTGGCCGCAGAAATTCTCAAACGCTGAAAAAAGTGCTTCAACTTTGCATTCTGAAGCCAGTCGGAAGGGGGCTTTCATAGTTGCATGGAAACCATAGCGTCGAGGTGACCCGGTGAGTGCGCCAATCCGTCCCTTTGAAAGCCCGTGCACGTCCGGTTGGTCGAAGAGGCGATCGGAATAAATGTCCCGCCCAAGCCATTCCGCCCCTGCTTTCGAAAGAGGATGGGTGGGATCAGGGATGAAATAAAGGCCAAACCGCATGGCAGGCTTTTCTCCAGACTGTGCCGCTCTAACCGTGCTTCTTGCTAAACGAGGAGCTTGCGAAGTTGAGATGATAAGATGTCGATCAGACTGACCGAAATCACAACGATGATGATGATGGCAGCCGCTTTGTCGTATTGGAAGGCTCGGAAAGATTCATAAAACGAAAATCCGATTCCACCGGCTCCGACAATACCAAGCACCGTCGCCGAGCGAACATTGGTCTCGAACCGGTAGAGCGAGAGGCTTGACCAGAGGGGTAGAACCTGAGGAACAATCCCGTAAACGATTTCCTGAATGCGGGTCGCGCCGGTCGAACGGATACCTTCAACAGGCCGCGGATCAATCGCCTCCACCGCTTCGGAAAAGAGCTTTGAAATGATCCCGAGATTATGGATGAAGACGGCCATAACGCCTGCGAATGGTCCGAGGCCGACTGCTGCAACAAACAGGATCGCAAAAACGATTTCATTGATTGCGCGCGCCGCGTCCATGAGACGGCGGACCGGCTCTACAATCCACCAAGGCGCGACGTTGGCTGAGGAGAGAAAGGCGAAAGGAATACCAAAGATGATCGAGAGGACTGTCCCCCAAAGCGCGATGTATACGGTCTCAAGCATCTTTTCGACGTAGAGCGCGCCGTCCTCAAAATTGGGACTTAAGAAGTCTTCTGCGAATTCCGCCATATTGGCCGCATCAGTGAACAGGAAGGTCCAGTTGTAGACCTCCGCCGGTTCGTAGGCGACGCCGAGAAAAATCGCGATGACGAGTGCGACACCGCCATAGGCCAGCGTTTGCGTCCAGCGAGGTTTTAGCTGCTCTTTAACGGCATCCGAAAGCTGGCTTTCATCAACGGCAGAGGCTTGGCCGCCCGGGCTTGCTTCAAGTGTCATGGCATCAATCCGCGGTGTGTCTCAAGGATCGCGCTGCTGGAGCGCTGATGGTCTTAACCGGTTCATGAGAGCGGAAGACCGGTTTCCCCTCGGGGAAAGGCGGCGGAGTTACACGAAGGAAACTCCGCCGCAATTGTCACCTGGGTGACGTGGGTGTTTCTAGTAGCCTGCCGGTCCGATAATGTTTGAAAGCTCGCCGAGTTTTGAGAGTGCTTCCTCTGCAGCTTTCACGCCTTCGGTATCGCCAGCGTTTTCAGCTTTGATTTTTTTCTTGAAGAGTTCGATCTGGCGAACATCGATCAACTGAGCATTTGAAGAGGCGAGGAACGGACCCCAGCCATCGCCAATACCTTTCAGAACTTCGCGTTCGGCTTTGACTTTCTCCGCATCACCGAAACGGCCGAACTGCATGAAGAAGTAGTAGATCCTCTCTTTAGCTTCGGCGGAAAGATCAGCACGCCAGACCATCGGGTCAGACGGGATCAGCGGAGAACGCCAGATTTCTTTGATGTTGGCACGCGCTTCCGGATTGCGAGCTGCAAGGCGTCCCATGGATTCGGTATTGTTGGTTGCGACGTCGACTTTCTGGTTGGCAACTGCAAGCGCATTGCCTTCGTGGTTCGAATTGGTCACGCGCTTGAAGCAATCTTCCGGTGTCTTGTTGTTGAGTGCCCAGACATAGTAACCTGGTATCGCGAAACCGGACGTTGAGTTCGGGTCACCATTGCCGAATGTTTTCGACCCGTCACAGGCGAGAACGTCTTCAAGTGAAGAAAGAGGGCTATCCTTGTGCGTGATCAGGAGCGAGTAATAGCCACGTGCACCGTCGTCCTTGATGGTTTGCGCGAAGACTTCACCGCCAGCGCGGTCAACGGCCTCGATGGCAGACTTATTGCCGAACCAGGCAACATCGACTTTCTTAAAGCGCATGCCTTCAATCACACCGGCATAGTCTGACGCGAAGAAGGGCTTCACTTTAACGCCAAGTGACTTTTCCATTTCCTTCAGGAATGGGCTGAAGGATGCTTCAAGCACAGACGATGATTCTGTCGAGATGATGCCGAAATTGATCTGCTCCGGCAGGTCGGCTTTTGCTGGCATGGCAAGGGCGAGGGTCGCCGAGGCTGCCATCATAAGTTTCTTGAGCATGTTCCTCTCCGATTTTGAGCGTTATGCGGCAGCCCCTGCTGCCTTTGTGTTGAGGGCATCATCAATAGACACCCGTGCCGCATGGGCCGGTCGTTCATCGGCCTGGTCGGACTCCTTGGCGGCGGCTTTCGCGCCCTCCATTTCAATTCCGTAAAGATCTGCCAAATCGTCTTCGGTGACCGCCCCGGTCGGACCATCGAAGACAATCTCACCGTCTTTGAGGGCGACGATGCGGTGACAATGCTTCATCGCGTGATCGATCTGGTGCAGTGAAACGATCACGGTTGTTCCATCCTGGTCGTTGATATTGGCGAGGATTTCCATCACCCGTTCCGCCGATGCAGGATCAAGCGACGCGATCGGCTCGTCTGCAAGAATGATCTGCGCCTGCTGGGTGAGTACGCGTGCGATTGCGCCGCGTTGCTGTTGGCCGCCGGAAAGCTGCGAAGCGCGCTGGTGTGCGAAATCGACCATGCCAACGCGCTCAAGCGAACTGAGGGCAAGGACCTTGTCGACGCGTTGAAAGAAACCAAGCGTTCCTCGCCAACCCGCTGCGCGACCGAGCCGCCCGGCAAGGACATTCGATAATAGAGAAAGCCGACCCACAAGATTGAATTGCTGGAAGATCACACCGACATCGCGACGCAACTTGCGTTGTTCCTTGGTGCGCGTACCGTCTTCCTGAACCCTTTTTCCGAAAAGTTCGATCGCGCCAGCATTCTTGTCGGTGCGTTCCAACCCGGAGATCAATCGAATGAGCGTTGATTTTCCCGAGCCAGAGGCGCCGATCAGGCCGACCAGTTCGCCGCTCGACACTTTAAGATCGATGGATTTCAACACTGGGTTGCCGCGCCGGAAAGACTTAGTGACGCCCGCCACATGAATTGCGGTTTTGCTCATAGTTCGCCTCCGGTTTCTCGCACGCGTAAGCGTCTTGCGTGACGCGTTCGTTACACTTTTGTGAAGCTTTTCTGACAGTCCCCGCTAAGCTCGTGTACAGGTAAGAAATCGGCACAACTCGATCCTTTAGACTCGCTCAAGTTGTTGAAATGGCGGCTCTGGAAACTGAACCCGGATCGGATCATCAGCCATGACCCGCCCGCCGCGTTTTACAATCCCCATGACCCCGGTCTTCCTTTCAATCTGCCCGTCACTCTTGTGGATGAGGACTTTCGAAAGAAGGCCGGGCATGAAGTCTTCGATTTGATGGCATGTATTGCGAAGCCCGGTGATTTCAACGACTGCAGTCTCACCAAGTTCCAAAAGCGTGCCCTTAGGAAGACCGAGCAGCGCGATGCCGCGGGTCGTAACATTCTCGCCGAGATCGCCTGATGAGACGTCGAACCCGTCTTTTGCCAATTCGTCAAAGAGTTCGCCGTGGATCAGGTGAACCTGTCTCAGGTTTGCTTGTGTCGGATCGCGTTTGACGCGGGAGCGGTGTTTGACCGTCTCGCCCATATGGGCATCGCCCTCAACACCAAGCCCTTCGAGAAGCCGGATTTCCTCGCAGACTGATTTTGAGAATCTGTGGGTTGCGTCAATGGCAACGCTTTCGACTCTCGCTCCTTTTGGCGGTGTAAGCTGCATTCCCTCACGCTCCGTATTTCTCAAGAAAGGCCTCAGCTTGAAGCGCGCGGAAATCCTTGAGCGCTGCGCGCAACGTAGTGTGTTCCCAATCCCACCAGGCAAGCGCATCCATGCGAGCGCCGATTTTCTCATCGAACCGATGGCGGATCACACGCGCAGGAACACCACCGACGATTGTGTAGGGCGATACGTCTTTGGAAACGACGGCGCCCGCGCCCACGACCGCGCCGTTTCCGATTGTGACGCCGGGCAGGATGGTCGCTCCATGCCCGAGCCAGACATCATGACCGATTGTGACAGGCGTGCTCCGCCGCCATTCGAAAAAGGATGCTTCGTCTTCGGCATCCTCGAAATAGTCGCCAGCGCGATAGGTAAAATGATGAAGGGTCGCGCGATCCACCGGGTGATTGGTGGCATTGATGCGCACCTGGCTCGCAATGTTGACGAATTTCCCGATTGTGGCCGCGAAAGTTTCACCTTCCTGCATGATATAGGAATAGTCGCCGAGCTTGGTTTCCGTTAGTCGGCAGCGTTCATCAACCTCTGTGAAGCGCCCAAGTGTGCAATTCACGAGCACTGCCGTTTCATGGACGAGGGGTGTCTCAGAAAGCTTCGTCATGCCGCTTGAACCGTTGAGAACGCGGTAACATCAATGACCGCATCAGCCACGGCCTCGCGCACATCCTGATCGTGGAAGATGCCGAGGAGCGCTGTTCCACTCTTTTTCTTCTCCCTTATGAGATCAACGACGACGGCCCTGTTCTCCTGATCAAGCGAGGCGGTCGGCTCGTCGAGAAGCAGGATCGGGTGATGGGTGACAAAGCCACGGGCAATATTGACCCGTTGTTGCTCGCCACCGGAAAACGTTGCGGGCGGCAGGTGCCAGAGCTTTTCAGGCAGGTTGAGACGCGCGAAAAGGTCACGCGCGCGGGCTTCGGCTTCTTCGACATTCCTGCCCCGTTGAAGGAGCGGTTCTGCAACCACATCGAGAGCAGAAACACGCGGAACAGCGCGCAGGAACTGACTGACATAGCCGATCGTGTCGCGTCTTATCGCAAGCACAACGCGTGGGTCACTAGCCGCAAGGTTGACGAAGTCATCCTGATGCCGAACAAGCACCTGTCCCTCGTCG